>CALZMB010000035.1 GCA_945788485.1 uncultured bacterium
GGACAGCGTTTCGGAGAGATGGAGGTCTGGGCTCTTGAGGCATTCGGCGCAAGCCATGTACTTCAGGAGATTCTTACTGTCAAGTCTGACGATGTGACGGGACGAAGCCGTTCATACGAGGCTATTGTCAAGGGCGACGCTATGCCGACACCGGGCATACCGGAATCTCTCAATGTCCTCCTGCACGAGTTGCGTGGTCTTGGACTTAGCATTAAGCTCGATTAATAATTAATGGTGCCGGGGCAATACACAATGTATTCTCCCTGGCAGCCGCCAACCGAAGAATATTATGGCTTTCAAGAAAGATACAAAGATAAAGAACAATTTCACCAAGATAACAATTGGTATCGCATCACCAGAGGAGATTCTCGAAAACTCATACGGTGAGGTGACAAAGCCTGAGACCATCAACTACCGCACGTACAAGCCGGAGCGCGACGGACTCTTCTGCGAGCGCATCTTCGGTCCTACAAAGGACTTCGAATGTGCCTGCGGCAAATACAAGCGCATACGTTATCGTGGCATAGTATGTGACCGCTGTGGTGTTGAGGTTACAGAGAAGAAGGTGCGCCGTGAGCGTTCAGGGCACATCGAGCTTGTTGTTCCTGTTGCGCACATCTGGTATTTCCGTTCTCTTCCGAGCAAGATAGGCTATCTTCTCGGTATGCCTACCAAGCGTCTCGAATCTGTCATCTACTACGAAAAGTACGTTGTAGTGCAGCCAGGCGTCCTTGGTCCTAAAGGGGAGGATGACGAGCGCACCGTTGAGGATAACGTCTATCGTAAGCTGGATCTCCTGACAGAAGAAGAACTTTCCAACCTTTACGACAACGGCATATTGAGTTTCGACAACCAGCTGTTGCCGGACGATGACCCTAACAAGTTCATCGTAAAGATGGGTGCAGAGGCAATCTATATGCTTTTGCAGAACCTTGACCTCGACAGCCTGTCGTACGAGTTGCGCGACCGTGCAAACAGCGATTCGTCGCAGCAGCGTAAGACAGAGGCGTTGAAGCGTCTTCAGGTTGTTGAAGCATTCCGCACAAGCAAGGATATCAACCGTCCGGAATGGATGATACTGAAGATTCTCCCTGTCACACCGCCGGAGTTGCGTCCTCTCGTGCCGCTTGACGGCGGACGTTTCGCTACATCTGACCTCAACGATCTCTATCGTCGTGTCATCATCCGTAACAACCGTCTGAAGCGTCTCCTTGAGATTCATGCGCCAGAGGTTATCCTCCGCAACGAGAAGCGTATGTTGCAGGAGGCTGTCGATTCTCTCTTCGACAACAGCCGTAAGGCTTCTGCTGTGAAGAGCGAGAGCAACCGTCCTCTGAAATCCCTCTCTGATTCTCTGAAAGGTAAGGCAGGACGTTTCCGTCAGAACCTTCTCGGAAAGCGTGTTGACTATTCTGCACGTTCCGTTATCGTTGTCGGTCCGGAACTCAAGATGGGCGAGTGCGGTCTGCCGAAACTCATGGCAGCCGAGCTTTACAAGCCATTCATCATCCGCAAGCTCATCGAGCGAGGTGTTGTGAAGACCGTAAAGTCTGCGAAGCGCATCGTCGATCGCCGCGAGCCGATAATCTTCGACATCCTTGAGAATGTGATGAAGGGACATCCGGTTCTCCTCAACCGTGCTCCGACACTTCACCGTCTGGGTATTCAGGCGTTCCAGCCGAAGATGATAGAAGGTAAGGCAATCCAGCTCCATCCGCTTGCTTGTACGGCGTTCAATGCCGACTTCGACGGCGACCAGATGGCTGTCCACCTCCCGTTGTCCAACGAGGCTATCCTTGAGGCACAGATTCTGATGCTTCAGAGCCACAACATCCTTAATCCTGCCAATGGTGCGCCTATCACCGTTCCGTCACAGGATATGGTTCTCGGTCTGTATTATATTACAAAGATTCGTCCGGGAGCAAATGGCGAAGGCCTTACGTTCTACGGTCCGGAAGAGGCTGTCATAGCATATAACAATGGCAAGCTCGCCCTCCATGCACAGGTGAATGTCATGGTCAATGATATCGTTGCCGGCAAGCGTGTGCGCCACATGGTCGAGACATCTGTCGGACGTGTCATCGTGAACGAGATGATTCCTGACGAGATGGGATTTGTCAACAAGGTCATCTCTAAGTCTTCGCTCCGTGACATCATCGCCGATGTCATCAAGGAAGTAGGTTTCGCAAAAGCCTGCGAGTTCCTCGACGGCATCAAAAACCTTGGCTATCGTATGGCATATCAGGCAGGTCTGTCATTCAACCTTGACGATATCATCATCCCGCCAGAGAAAGAAGAACTCATACGCCGCGGAAATGAAGAGGTGAAGCAGATTACAGCCAACTACGAGATGGGCTTCATCACCGACACCGAACGTTACAATCAGGTTATCGATACATGGACTCACGTCAACAACGATATCGCCAACATCCTCATGAAAGAGATGACTGAGGCCGACCAGGGATTCAACGCCGTGTTCATGATGCTTGATTCTGGAGCCCGTGGTTCTAAGGATCAGATTAAGCAGTTGTCTGGTATCCGTGGTCTTATGGCAAAGCCACAGAAGGCCGGTGCCGACGAGCGTGCTACTATCGAGAACCCGATTCTTTCCAACTTCAAGGAAGGTATGTCCGTTCTTGAATACTTCATCGCTTCTCACGGTGCCCGTAAGGGTCTTGCCGATACGGCGATGAAGACTGCCGATGCAGGTTATCTGACCCGTCGTCTTGTCGATGTGTCTCACGATGTCATCATCAACGAGGACGACTGCGGCACACTCCGCGGTCTGAACTGCACCGCATTGAAGAGCGGTGATGAGATTATCGCGTCTCTCTACAGCCGTATTCTCGGTCGTGTCTCTGTACATGATGTCCTTGACCCGCACACCGGCAACGTCATCTGTGCAGCAGGCGAGGAGATCACTGAGGCTCGTGCGCAGGCTATAGAAGACGCAGGTGTCGAGAGCGTTGAGATACGCTCGGTGCTCACTTGTGAGTCTCGTACCGGTGTCTGCCGCAAGTGTTACGGCCGCAACCTCGCTACCGCACGCATGGTGCAGAAAGGTGAAGCAGTCGGTGTCATAGCGGCGCAGGCCATCGGTGAGCCAGGTACACAGCTTACTCTCCGTACGTTCCACGCCGGTGGTGTTGCCGGCAATGCTGCAGCCAATGCCTCTATCATTGCAAAGAGCACTGTCAAGCTTGAGTTTGAAGAGTTGCGCACCGTGCCATTCCACGAAGAGAACGACAATGCCTCTGCTGTTGACTGCCAGATGGTAGTCAGCCGTCTTGCCGAGGTACGTTTCGTTGACCCGAACACCGGCATCGCCCTGTCATCTCAGAATGTGCCATACGGCTCATCACTCTATTTCAAGCACGGTGACACAGTAGAGAAGGGAACCGTCATCGCACGTTGGGACCCCTTCAACGCCGTTATCGTTTCAGAGTATTCCGGTGTTCTTCGTTTCAACGACGTTGTTGAAGGCAAGACATTCCGTGCAGAGACTGACGATACCACAGGTCTTACAGAGAAGATCATCATCGATTCAAAAGACCGTAACCTCGTTCCTACCTGCGATGTCCTTGGTGCTGACGGCGAGATTCTTGGTACCTATTATTTCCCGCGCGATGGTCACGTTGTAGTGGAAGACGGTGCCACAATCACCACTGGTACTACAATTGTGAAGATACCGCGTAATGTGGCAAAGGTCGGTGATATCACCGGTGGTCTGCCACGAGTGACCGAGTTGTTCGAGGCACGCAATCCGTCCAACCCTGCTGTTGTCAGCGAGATTGACGGCGAGGTGACAATGGGCAAGATACGCCGTGGTAACCGTGAGGTCATCGTCACGTCAAAGACAGGCGATCAGCGCAAGTATCTCATCTCACAGTCAAAGCAGATTCTTGTCCAGGAACACGATGCTGTGCGTGCTGGCACGCCGCTTTCAGACGGTGTCATCACGCCGAGCGACATCCTTGCCATTAAGGGTCCTACAGCCGTTCAAGAGTATATCGTCAACGAGGTGCAGGGCGTATATCGTCTGCAGGGTGTGAAGATCAACGAGAAGCACTTTGAGATTATCGTCCGTCAGATGATGCGTAAGGTACAGATCAACGAGCCTGGCGACACCAACTTCCTTGAGCAGGAGCTTGTTGACAAGCTCGATTTCCGTGAGGAGAACGACCGCATCTGGGGCAAGAAAGTCGTAGTTGATGCAGGAGATTCCGAGACTTTGAAGAAAGGTCAGATGATTTCCGCCCGCCGTCTGCGCGACGAGAACTCCAGCCTTAAGCGCCGCGACCTCCGTCTCGTCCAGGTACGTGAAGCTGTTCCTGCCACTTCAACCCAGATTCTGCAGGGTATCACGCGTGCTGCGCTTGCTACGAAGTCGTTCATGTCAGCTGCATCATTCCAGGAAACGACCAAGGTTCTCAACGAGGCTGCCATCCGTGGCAAGACCGACTACCTTGTCGGCATGAAGGAGAACGTCATCTCTGGTCATCTCATCCCCGCCGGTACCGGTCTTCGCGAGTTCGAGAAGATCATCGTCGGCAGCAAAGAAGAATACGAACGAATGCAAGCTAACAAGCGAAATGTCTTAGACTTTGTCAACAGCGACATAGTCGAGCCATAATATCAACCGAAGAGTGGCAGGCGATGGGCATAGTCCCTATTGCTTGTCACTCTTTTGTTTTTAAACTCCTGCCGTCTCTCTCGTTTGGCGGCGAGACACGTTTTGATGCCTTTTGGCATTAACCCTAAATCTGAACATGCAATTTTTCTTACTATGAAGCATAACGTCCTATTGGCTTTATTCCTGCTGTTAGGCACCTCCTCTGCCATTTCTGCTGAGCAGAGATTCACAGTGAAGCTTGCCAACAGCCTGTCGGTGGCTCGCGAGGCAGTCCCTGTCAGTGTGCCCATTGATTCCCGTTTGGTCAGTCAGTTGGGCGGTCCTGTCCTGTCCGCCACAGTTGTTGGCGACGACGGGGCCCTTCCTTATCAGCTCGATGACCTTGACGACGACGGCATCTACGACGAACTGTTTTTCCTCGTCGATATGCCACGCAAGTCCAAGCAGAGCATCACGGTGACACTTTCCACAACGGGCAGTCCTGCCACATTCCCGTCTCGTGTCTATGGCAGTCTGTCCATTCGCGACCGTTCGTCCAAGAATCCCAAGCATCTGCCTATCACGTCGCTCACCGTCCCTGCCTCCAGCAACCCTTATCAGTATGTCTTCCCCCACGGTCCTCTGCTTGAGAGCGAGTATGTCGGTTTCCGCATCTATTGCGACCACCGCCAGTCGGTTGACTACTATGGTCATCGACAGAAGCAGGTCGAGCTTCCAGAGACAGCGTTCTATCCGTCTAAAGAGCAGAAGTCAAACGGTTATGGCGATGATGTCCTCTACACCGGCAGCACCTACGGCTGCGGCACGATGCACGGCTGGGACGGCACAACGTCTGTGATGTTCCAGAACGTCCGTTCGCGCACCTACACGCTGCTTTCTTCCGGTCCTCTCCGCGCCATCATACAGACCGTCAACAAGGCATGGCGTGTCACAGAGTCGAGCCTTCCGGTAGATGTCACCACGCGCTATATCCTCTGTGCGGGACACCGTGATGTTAAGGTTGAAGTGCAGTTCTCACGCCCTGTCGCCGACCTTCAGCTCTCCACTGGCGTGACAGACATCGTCGGTTCTGAGGCCATAACAGACAAGAAAGGACTTCGCGGTTGTTGGGGAACAGCGTGTGCCGGCAACAATCCGAAGGTTTACGACACACATACCGTAGGTCTCGCAGTCTGTGTTCCCCGTGAATACTACCGTGGCGACGCGCATTTCACCGACGGCAAAGAGCAGTTGCCTAATCAGGCTTACGTCGCGTTGCTCTCCACCTCCACCGACCGTCTCCACTATTGGTTCACCGCGACGTGCGACCTTGAGACTTTCGGCTTTGCCGACAGCAAGGCATGGAGTGACTATCTGTCAGAGTGGAAACGCAGCCTCCTCAGTCCAGTAAAGGTTGAGATTTGCCCGCAGTGAAATTTCCTTGTTGACTAAGTGAGAAACTTTTCCCGTCCGTATATACAGATATGCACCCCTTTCCACCCCTATCTTCCGTCCGTACTCTCCCTGTTCCGGCTAATAGAATAGCGAGTTGAAATTGTTAACCCTCCAATACTTAAACAATAATTATGGAATCAGTATTTTCTTATATCATCGGTCTTGGTGCCGCAGTCATGATGCCAGTCATCTTCACCATCCTCGGTGTATGCATCGGCATAAAGTTCTCAAAGGCTCTGAAGAGCGGTCTTTATGTCGGTGTGGGTTTCGTAGGGCTCAGTGTCATCACCGCCTTGCTGACCAGTTCGTTGGGTCCTGCCCTTAAAACCGTAGTAGAGATTTACGGTCTTGAGCTTCAGGTGTTCGATATGGGCTGGCCTGCAGCAGCCTCAGTAGCCTACAACACTCTTGTCGGCTCGTTCATCATCCCCGTCTGCCTTGGCGTCAATCTCGTCCTTCTTCTTCTCGGCTGCACTCGCACCGTGAACATCGACCTCTGGAACTACTGGCATTTCGCCTTCATCGGAGCCGTGGTTTATTTCATGACCGAATCAGTTCTGTGGGGCTTCTTTGCCGCCATTGTCTGCTATATCATCACCCTTGTGCTTGCCGACCTCACCGCGAAGCGTTTCCAGAAGTTCTATCCCAACATGGAGGGCATCTCCATTCCTCAGCCTTTCTGCCAAGGTTTCATGCCTTTTGCCGTAGCCATCAACAAAGGTCTCGACTATGTTCCTGGCATCAACAAGGTGAATATCGACTCAGAGGGCATGAAGAAGAAGTTCGGCCTCTTCGGCGAGCCCCTCTTCCTTGGTGTCATCATCGGCATCATCATCGGCTGCTTGGCGTGCAAGGACAGTGCAGAGCTTATCGACAAAATCCCCGCCACCCTTGGTCTCGGCATCAAGATGGGTGCCGTGATGGAGCTTATCCCGCGTGTCACCAGTCTTTTCATCGAAGGTCTCAAGCCAATCTCCGATGCCACGCGTGAGCTTATCGCGAAGAAGTTCGGTGAGGACAAAGAGCTGTATATCGGCATGTCGCCCGCCCTTGTCATCGGACATCCCACCACGCTTGTTGTCTCTCTCCTCCTCATTCCGGTCACTCTTCTTCTCGCCGTTGTCCTTCCTGGCAACCAGTTCCTGCCCTTGGCATCTCTTGCCGGCATGTTCTATGTCTTTGTCATGATATTGCCTTACACCAACGGCAACGTTCTCCGTTCGTTCATTGTCGGCCTTGTCGTCATGGCATTGGGTCTTTATTTCGTCACATGGATGGCAGGCGACTTTACTTCTGCCGCCCACAGCGTGGCTCTTGCACATCCAGAGGATGCCTCCGTTGCCGTTCCGCAGGGTTTCCAGGCCGGTGCACTTGATTTCGCCTCCTCTCCTTTGTCAACGCTCATCTATGCCTGCTGCAAGTATCTGCAGTATATCGGCGCTGCCGCTCTCGTCCTTCTCACCCTCGCCCTTGTGGTATGGAACCGCATCCGCATCAAGTCGGGCAAGTGACAGCAGATGTTCTCAAAATAGCATAATCATCAAAAACATATCCAACACTATGAAGAAAGCATTATCCCTTGCAGCCTTGGCGTTCGTCTCATTAGGCGCCATGGCACAACAGAATGTTCGTTTCCAGACGGCATGTCATCCTCGCGATGTCATGCACTACGACACAAAGACGCTTCGTGAGCGTTTCGTGATGGAGAAGGTGATGTCAGCCGACGAGATCAACCTCACCTATTCTCAGTACGACCGTTTCATTTTCGGCGGCGCGATGCCAGTGACAAAAGACCTTAAGCTCGAGAACTTCACCGCCCTTGGCCTTTCGGTTGACAAGACCATCGCCGAGCCGTATTTCCTCTACAACCGTGAGATGGGCATCATCAACTGCGGTCAGGGCACCGGCTCTGTCCTCGTTGACGGAAAAGAGTATGTCCTCGGTCCGAAAGAGGCTCTCTATGTTGGCCGCGGCCACATGCAGGACAAGAAAGGCAACTGGATTGACTGCAACAAAGACGTTGTCTTCCGTTCAAAGGACGCGAAGAACCCTGCCAAGTTCTACATCAACTCCGCTACCGCCCACAAGCACTACAAGACGCAGTGGGTCACTCTCGACGGCCGCAAAGGCTCTCTTAAGGCAGCCATCTGGGGCCCTGTCGGCACCAAGGAAGAGGCAAATGGCCGCACCATCTACAAACTCATCGTGCGCGATGCCCTGCAAGAGGGTCCCTGCCAGCTTCAGATGGGTCTCACACAGCTTGAGCCGGGTGCTGTATGGAACACCATGCCGCCTCACACCCACGGCCGCCGCATCGAGGCATACTATTATTTCAACCTGCCAGAAGGCCAGACCATCTCTCATGTCATGGGCGAGCCACAGGAGACACGCAACGTGTGGCTGCACAACGAGCAGGCTATCATGAGCCCGGAGTGGTCCATCCACGCTGCTTCCGGCACATACTACTACACCTTCATCTGGGGTATGGCAGGCGAGAACCTTGAATACAACGACAAGGACGTGGTGCCTGTGATAGACATCAGATAATCGCGACGCCCGCTGTCATATATACAAACGAAAAAGTGACGGCTTCCGTTCCGTTTGCCTCGGGATATTTTCCTTCGGCGGCGGAATGGAAGCCGTCTCTTTTTTTTATCTGCCTCTCAGCTTTGTCGCGTTGTCGGGGCGGGGCAGGATGTCAGAAATTCACGCCTATGCTTATCATGAACGACGTGTTGTGCGTGCTGTCGAAGGTGTCGTTCGAGATATTCGCGAGGCCGTGCTCGTATGCTATGTCTGCATACAAGGCGTCGTATGCCACCCCGCATCCTATCTTCAGTCCGCCGTCGAAGCGGCTGAATCGCGGCTGTGTCGGTGTGTCGTCTCCGAATGCGCTGTATGCCTCCCTGTCGAGGAAGTTCTTTATCTTGCCGCCCACGCCGCAGGCGAGGTATCCTCCGGCATACGGCTGTATGGCGACGTGCCGTGCCGGCGAGATGCTGTATTTCACCGTTATCGGCATCTGGAGATAGTTCAGGCTGTACGAGAAGTTCTCCCTTCCGCCGCCTTTCTTCCCGCCTTTCTCGTTATACAGCAGTCCCGATTCGAGGTATAGAGGCGTATATCGCGAGAGAGGCATGCCTGCCACGATGCCGAGGTTCAGTCCTGTGCGCGACTGTCCGCTGTCGAGCAGCGGGTCGTCCGACTGCACTGTGCTGAATGTCGCGCCCAATCGCAGCCCGACATAGTAGTCGCCGCCGAGTATGCTGTAGCGGCTGTTGCGCTGGCTGTAGTCGAGGCGGTCTGTCTCCGGGTTGTAGTATTGGCTGTTGCGGAAGTGTTGCGCGCTGCATGGCAGTGTTGCTGCTATGGCGATGCTGAGGATGAGGGTCTTTGCTTTCATGTCTTTGTGGGTTTTTGTTTTTTTTCTTTTTGTTCTTCGACCTGGTCGAAGAATACCGGGGTTGGCTTTCTTCTGTCTGGTCGAAGAATACCGGGGTTATGAGGGTCGAGCTCTCGTTTCATGCTGCAAAGTTATAGAAAAAAAACGTGCCTGCCATGTCGGTTATCCCTATTAGCTTTGGGGAAACCCCTAAATGCAGCCTGTCATGCCAGAGGGAGTCTCAACCGTCACTGTCTCACCGTTTCATAGCCTAACAACGAAGCCCACGCCCACCTCGTTCGGAAACATACGGTAGTCGTAGTGCGAGACACTCCTCTCGTCTGTTTTCGTCACGTCGCGTGTCCTGCCTGTCATCGACAGTCTTGTGAAAGCATGTATGCAGAATCTCTCCCATGTCTTCGTGATGTCGAACAGTCCAGCCACATAGTCGCCCGTTGTCACCGTCGCCGCCTTCACCTTGCTGAAATAGTTCATCTGCATCCCCGCTGTCCATCCCTTGCCCCATGTCAGCGTCGGTATCACGCCCACGCAGAAATATTTGTAGCTGTCTTTTATCTCCCCCGTGTGCAGACTGTTGTGATACACGTTCGCCGTTGTCGCCACTGCAAACGCGCCGTGTCTGTATCTCGCCATCACGTTCGCGCTCACGATGTCCGCATGGCCGTCGTTGATGAACGAAGTATATCTCAACGCCAGTCCAATCACCCCTGGCGGCGGTGTTTTCTCGTATATGCAGTCGCTTATGATATCTGAGACATGATAGTATTTCAGTGCCCCGCATATTTGCAGTGTGCTGCCCGCCCATCTGAACGCTCCGTTATAGTCCACCATCACCTCGTGGTTCAGCGTCGGTGTCAGTCCTTCGTTCCCCTTGCTGTATATCTGCGCGAGCGGGTCGTATATCAGCACAGGGTATATCTGTCCCTCCGTCGGGCGTGTCAGTTCCCTGTCCGCTATTATGCGTACCGTCTGCCTGCTGGCGAATCTCCATTCGAGAATCATCTTCGCCGTGATGTCGTTGCTGGCATGGTTGTACGGCTCGTCTTTCAAGTTCACGTTGTATTCATAGTGCTGGTAGTTGCCTTGCAGTTTCATTCTCCATTTCCCGAACTTCCCTTCAAACCTCACGAAAGGCGTCACATAGAACGTGTTTATGTCCGAGAGATACTCCCTCTCTCTTGCGTCTATGAAGTCGAGGTCCGTGTTCTCCACCTCCTCGTTCCTCCATGTCGCGCTTCCGTTCACTCCCGCCGTCAGGTCCGCCCCCATGTCCGTCTTCTTTCCCCTGAGCAGGTTGAATTTGTATTCTATGTTTCCCGATACGGTGTGCGCCCTGTTGTGGTTGTCATACAGTTGGCTGCTGTAGTCCTCGGTGTATGCGTGTGCCGGCGTGTAGGCATATTGCAGCTCCGTCGTTATCTTGTCGCCTGTGCTTAGGTTGTTCTCATATCCCAACAGCGACTGCAGCGTCATCTTGCTCTGCGTCTTGCGTGTCTTGTATTCTCCCGCCCCTATGTCATATTTGTCAGCCGTTGACATCTCCGACACGAAGAATTTCACTTGCTGCTGCGGGGTGGGGCAGTAGTACAGGTAACATCTCGCCATGTTGTTGTAGAATCTCTCCTTAGTCTCCGTCGCCTCCGACTTTATGGCTTTCCCGTCGCGGTAGTCCGTTGTCGTGCTTGTCGTCGTCGCGCGGTATATCTCTCCCATGGCAATGCCCGTCAGTCTTATCTTGTCTTTGCTGTAGCACATATTCAGCTGCGGCATCACATCCCACGGGTATCCCATCTCCATCGACGCACTTCCCCACAGCGTGTCTTTCGTCTTGCTCGTCTGTCTCAGCGTGATGTCGATGCTCCCTCCTGTGCCGTTGTTGTTATATGTAGAGAGCGGGTCTTCCGTAATCTCAATCTTCTCAATGTCTCCCAGTCTTATCTGTGTCAGCGCCACATCGCGTGCGTCTCCCACCGACATTCCGTGCAGCTTGATGTCGTAGTTCACGAACAGCGATTCCGTCTGCCGTTCCAGCAGCTCGGGCAGCAGCGACAACACCGTGTTCGCCTGTGTCAGCGGCGACAGGCGGATAGAATCAGCATAGATAATCTTCTTGTCATAGTCCATATCGACAATCTGCCCTCGGCATACTGCGGCAGAGGCAAGAAGCAGGAGGATGAAGAGAAGGCTTTTCATAGTGAATGGTTTTAGGGTTTCTGTGCCAAAGGTACGAATAATTTTTTGAACTCCAAAAGGATTTGTGAAGAATGTTGAGGCTTGTTGTTGTTATTATCGTTATTATCGTTATTATCGTTAGTAACGTTATTATCGTTAGTAACGTTATTCTCGTTGTTGCCGATTTGCCGTTCTCTCTCTGGCAAAAGTTCAGCCGTCGCGTTTCCCAACGCGGCGGCTGTATAGGTTTAGATGTTGCATTTGGTTCCTGGCTTCACAGCTTGTCACCTCCTGTTTCATCACGGCATTGCGAGCAATGCCTTTAGAAAACTACTATTAGGTTTATTTAACCGCTATTACGTTATTTAAAACTGTTCTATGAAAATTCCGTTTATTTCACCACCACCTTTCTGCCGTTGGTGATATATATGCCCTTTTGTTTTCTGAAAATGTCTGTTCTTACCATCTTTGTGTGCAAATAATACATTTCGAATATGTCCGTAGCGCAGAGAGACTGAGCCGAAGCCCAGTCTCTTGTTTTTCACATAATTATTCATGTGGAAAGCAAGGCAAATATACGAATTTAACAACTCTTTTTCATACCTCTTGCGAAGAGGAATGTGGATAGTTTTGTAGATAAACCTTGTAAAGTTAATAATTTATTTTATATCAACCAAATAAAACAGCAACTTTTTTACTGCATTTTTGTTACATATCAAAAGAGAATTGTCTTATTTTGGTTGGAAAATAACAGTTTTTGTCCCGTATAATACACTGATTCATAATATGATATATAACGACATTCTTCTATTCGCAAGAGCGGGTTGTGTACTGAAGAATATTATATTTGCCAATCAACACTTGTGCTAAAATTTGTACATCACATGGTTTTTTGCACTAAACGAATCGTGTCGGATTCGCTTAGTGACGAGTAACAAAAACCAATATAATACAATGTATAGTGTAGTTTGTCTTATTTATCACGACAACAGAGACAACAAAAACAACATTCGTGTAGCTAAACTGCTGTCCGTGATATATCACGGACGGCAGTTGCATCAGTGTTGTCGTTGTTGTCTCTGTTGTCGTGATAAACAAAAAAGCAGCCGTCGCGTCTGTCGATGC
>CALZMB010000036.1 GCA_945788485.1 uncultured bacterium
GATTTATCGGGTAAAGTCCACGAGGATTCACCTTACGGTTTAGATTTATCGGGTAATAGAACAGAGAAATTACCTGACAAAGTACGTTTATCGGGTATAATTGCAACGAAATTAAGTTTATCGGGTAAGTTTTCGGGGAATTTGCTGCTGACGAAGTCTTTGATTGGCAAACTAACTGAGATTTACATTTACATCAGCCAGCATCCACACTCCACGAAAGAAGATATAGCAACTTATATAGAACGAAGCGAAGAAACATCGAAGAAATACCTCCAAAAACTTACCGCTATTAATCTGATCACTCCAGAAGGTGGCAACAAGAACAGAACATACAGTATAACGTGAGAATCACGCGTAATTCAACTTTCGGAAGTTATTGGCAACTATGTTGATAACTCTCGAAAGTGCATAAACCTTCACTATCCGAAAAAGAACTACAGCACCGCTCAATCAACCACAAGAACAACTGATTGTTACATTTTTTCCAAAATATCAGAAAAAAAACGGAAATATTTGTCGCAAAGAAAAAAAATGCGTAACTTTGCACATTAATCAATGTATGAAGACATACATGAGAGAATCATACTGCGGGGCTGACTGGATTTGACAGCGGGCAGAAGCGGTATGTAAGCATGTGGAGACGAGATGGTAGTCTCCATAATCCCTGCTATCAAAAATTCAACTGGCGAAACACGTTACGCTCTCGCTGCCTAACTGAAGCACAGTAGGTTACTGGCTTAATCTCCGCACAGGGTGCAGAGACGAGACATCGCTCAGAAGCTCTTGTTCCGAGGCGTCTGGCAAAGCGGTGTAGGAAAATCGGGAATAGCTGACGGCGCGTCTCAAACCGGCAGTGAAGCTTAAAGAGACTAAGGTGGCAGTTGGTGGTCCGGAACTTGCTGACACCCGACACCCGATGCCGGAATAAACATGTAGAAAGCATATTGGTTCCCTGTATGGACGAGGGTTCGACTCCCTCCAGCTCCACGACAAAAGGCAGGCGCTGAAAGAGCCTGCCTGTCATAACCTTAAAAACACTTTAAGAAAGAATTGGGAAAAGTATTAGTCATCGGCTGTGGCGGCGTAGCTAACGTCGCTATCCAGAAATGTGCGCAGAACACGGAAGTGTTTGATGAGATTTGCATCGCCTCGCGCACTATCAGCAAATGCGACGCTCTGAAAGAGAAGCTCGCCGGTATATCGGACGCTGTTGTCACCACTCGTACGGTGGATGCCGACAATGTAGAGGAAGTGAAAAGCCTCATCAACGACGTGCGGCCTGACATCGTGCTGAACCTCGCGCTGCCATACCAGGACCTCACTATCATGGAGGCTTGCCTGCAGTGCGGCGTTGACTATGTTGACACGGCAAACTACGAGTGTGAAGACACTAACGACCCGGAATGGCGCAAGATTTACGAGGCACGCTGCAAGGAGAAAGGCTTCACGGCATATTTCGACTACTCGTGGCAGTGGGCTTACCGCAAGCGCTTCGAGGAGGCGGGCATAACGGCTCTGCTCGGAACGGGCTTCGACCCGGGTGTGACAAGCGTATTCTCGGCGTATGCCTTGAAGCACTATTTCGACCAGATAGACACCATCGACATCCTTGACTGCAACGGCGGAGACCACGGCTATCCATTCGCGACAAACTTCAACCCGGAAATCAACCTGCGCGAAGTTAGCGCCAACGGCTCATACTGGGAGAACGGACACTGGGTGGAGACAGAGCCAATGGAGATAAAGCGTGTCTATAACTTCGACGGCGTGGGAGAGAAAGACATGTACCTGCTGCATCACGAGGAGATAGAATCGCTCGCGCAGAACATCCCGGGCGTGAAGCGCATAAGATTCTTCATGACATTCGGACAGAGCTATCTCACACACATGAAATGCCTGGAGAATGTCGGCATGCTCGGCACCGAACCTGTAGAGTTCAACGGACAGCAGATAGTGCCGATACAATTCCTGCGCACGCTCCTGCCCGACCCTGCATCATTGGGCCCCCGCACAGTGGGCAAGACAAACATCGGATGCATCTTCACGGGCACGAAAGACGGCAAGCAGCGCTCTGTCTATATCTACAACGTCTGCGACCATCAGGAGTGCTACAAGGAAGTAGGCTCACAGGCCATCTCATACACGACCGGCGTGCCGGCAATGATCGGCACCGCACTCGTCATGCAGGGACTATGGAAACGTCCCGGAGTGTTCAACGTAGAAGAGTTCGACCCGGACCCTTACATGGACGCGCTGAACAAATGGGGACTGCCATGGCAGGTGGACGAGAACCCCGTGCTCGTGCCGTAAGCCGCTGATATACATACCGCACACACCTTATGAGTATGACACCAACTGAAATACGGAACATGAAGCTCGGCGAGAGACTCGTGAAGAACCTCGCCCGGCGCAATATGGAAGCGTTCTACTGCCCCGACAAGGAAACGGCGATAGCGAAGGTGACGGAACTGATGCCGGAGGGCAGCAGCGTCACATGGGGAGGCTCGATGTCGATTAGAGACATGGGGCTGACAGATGCCATTGCCGCAAGCGGGAGATACGAGGTGTTTGACCGTGACAAGGCGGCAGGGCCGGATGAGGTGCAGGAGATATACCGCAAGGCGTTCGGCTGCGACTTCTTCATCTCAAGCGCGAACGCCATGAGCGAAGACGGGGAGATTGTGAACATCGACGGCAACGGAAACCGCGTGGCGGCTATAACGTTCGGGCCGAAGAACGTCATCTTCGTCGTCGGGATAAACAAGGTGTGTCAGGACTGTGAAGCGGCTGTGAAGCGCGCACGCTCTACCGCCGCCCCCATCAATGCGGCACGTTTCAATATCGAGACGCCATGCCACATCGACGGGGTATGCCACAACTGCAACTCAAAAGACTGCATCTGCAACTTCATACACATACTGCGCAACTCGCCGAAAGGCAGGCACAAAGTGGTGATTGTAGGCGAACCGTTGGGCTACTGACGCACACGAAGCGGCGTGACAGCCTGGGCGGCAAGCCAAGAAGCAGGACATAGAATACGCAAAACGAGCTGACGGACAGATTTGTTTCAGTCTTTACCAATAAGACCTACAGCAAATCTGTCCGTCAGCTCGTTTTCGTAATTTTAGAGTTCTACACGCGCGACTTGAAATCATCGTATGTGAATGTCTTCCACAGACGCGTCTCGCCCCCTTGACGGATGTATATGTCGGGCAGAGGCATACCGTTGAAGGTGTTTGTCTTCACCATCGAATATATCGCCATGTCGCCGAAGACGACGGTGTCGCCCTCATGCAGCTCATCAGCGAAGGTGTATGTGCCTATGACATCACCGCTCAGGCAGGTCGGACCGCCGAAACGGTAGATGTGTCCCGCATCACTCTGAACGGGAGAAAGGACAGGCGGGGTATATGGCATCTCTATGACATCGGGCGTATGACATGCCGCTGACATGTCGAGGATGACATTCGAGACGCCGTCAGCGCCGCGCGGCTGCACCTCAAGGACAGTGGAATGAAGCTCGCCGGCATTAAGGGCGACAGCCTCGCCGGGTTCGAGATAAACGTCGAGATGATAGGTCTGGCGGATATGGCTGACGCACTGTTCGAGGAGGGGTATGTCATAATCGGCACGAGTGATGTGATGTCCGCCGCCGAAATTGAGCCAACGCAACTGGTGGAGATATGTGCCGAACTTCTCTTCGACTGCATCGAGCGTCGTCTTCAGGTCGTCGGAGTTCTGCTCGCAAAGCGTGTGGAAGTGCAGGCCGTCGATAACAGAGGAGAGATCGGTGATGCCTTGAGATTCGAGATAGCTACGAAGGGCGGACAGCGTGGTGCCGAGACGAGAGCCGGGAGCACAGGGGTCATAGATGGCGTGGCCCTCCTGGGTGGAGCACTCAGGATTGACGCGGAGCCCGACCTGCAGCCCTGCCTCGCGCAGACGGCGTGCATAGCGGTGCAGCTGTTGCGGACTGTTCAGCACGACATGGTCGCAGATGGTCTGCAAGACGGCGATGTCCTCGTCACGGAATGCGGGAGAGAAGACGTGGTTCTCTTTCCCCGGCATCTCTTCGTGACACAGGCGCGCCTCATAGACTCCGCTCGCCGTAGCACCAGAAAGATATTTAGAGATGAGAGGGTAGAGGGCGTAGCAGCTGAAACATTTCTGCGCGAGGAGAATCTTTGAGCCGGTACGCTGCATGACACCGTTCAAGACTTTCAGGTTCTGCTCTATACGGTCGGCGTCGATAAGGAAATATGGTGTTCGCATAAGGTTGTTCGGGTGCCGCTGACGATGATTTTGCGGCACGGAATTAGTTATCGGGAGGTTTACGGAAAGCAGAGACGGATTATTTCACCGCCGTCTCTGCCTTGTATTTCCAATGAGCGGCAGATCCGTGTTCTGCCTCGTAGTCCATGCGTTCAGAGCGAATCTGTATCTCAATCCAGTTGCAGTCGGGACCCATTACGGTCAGCTGCAACGCCTGATAACCCGAGGGCTTAGGGTGAGTGATCCAGTTCTTGATGCGGTCGGGATGTATGCGGTAGAGCATCGACAGCACGTTGTAGATTCTCCAGCAATAGAACTGCTCGATATTCATGTCGCACGCCATGGCACGCCGCACTTGCCCCATGCCCGGGATGTCGTCGAGAGAGTTGGGAGCGGCAAGAGGTTCGGGCGCGCCGTCGGGCACCTTATATACGATGCGCGTGGCAAAGAGGTCGTAAACGTCGTCGAAATGCTTCTTGTCGATGCGCATCTTGCGCCAGATGGAATAGACGGACTTCATCCTGTAGAGGAATGTATATTCTATCCCGAGGTCGTCAAGCATGGCGCGGATAGGCAGCGCGAAGGTCTTGAAGACATTCTCGCACATAGCCTCCGACTCTTGCAGGAGAAGCTTCAGGCGGCGGTAGTCGTCGGGATAGCCTACTTTCACGGCGAGCTCGAGAAGTTCTTTCTGTGTCGAGGCAAGCCCGAGGCGCTCGGCTTCTGGCGCCCAACGTTCCATCACGTCGTCAACGAGCTGACGGCATGAAACGCCAACGGGCAGACTGGCGTTGGAATCCAACTGCCTCATCTGCCCGAGGATATTGTGTATGATGTCCACCCGCTTCTGCTCGTCGGGTGAGAATTCTGTTCGTTCTGTCATGTAGTTGTCAGGCGGGTTCACATGTTTCCGCCAAGAAACAATTGAAAAATACTATCAGTTGAGCATCTCCTGACGTGTCTTTGCCAGGTCTTCTTTGATTTCAGCAAGCTCTTTCTTCAGGTCCTCAACAGTTGTGGCGTTGATTTTTTTCAGCGGCTGAATAGCCTCTGCCAAGCCCTGTATTTCTGCGTCATAGACAGAGAGACGGTCGATGGCGTCGAGGATGAGGACGATGCGGAATGTGATGTTTGCGACAGCTTCGTCATCATAGCCCTGGAGGAACTTGTCTGAATTCTGGCTTGCCACATAGAGCTGCTCTACTGTAGCGGCGCAGGTAGCGGTCCAGAAGAAGTGGATGCGGCCGCTCTTCTCTTCCATCTCGTAAATCTCTTTCTCTATCTGCTGGAACGTGCCTTTGTCCTGAAGTTTCTCAAGCGCAGGGTCGTTGATGTCTGCAAGGAGCTTTGATATGGCTGCGTCATAGTCTTTCGTGTCCATATCGTAGAGCTTTGCTACAGCACGGTCGGTGGTGAGGAACGAGAAGGCTGCGTATTTCTGAAGGATGGTCTGAACATCGTTGGCTGCTGACGGAGCGAGGAGATAGTCTGGCTTCACTTTCTTCTCGTCGGCGCTGAGAGTGATTTCGCCGTTGTTGATGGCCTGATAGAGCGGAGTGAACTTCTTTGAGCTAATCTCTGCTGCGATGCTGTCGAGCTGCATTTTCACAGAAGCTTCAATCTGCTGTTGTTCAAACGACTTCACTACGGTATCAGAATCCTGGCCTGAGTTGTCGGCATTTGTCTTGTTTCCACATGCTGCAAAAAGCATGGCAGTGAAGATTGCGATTACGAGGGTTAATTTCTTCATTGTTCTTATGGTTTTATGTTTTAGTTATTTTTTGTTTTCTCCGTTTTTCAGGGTGAATAGAAAGGTCTGCCACGCTATGAGGAGCAGCCTTTCGGGGAAAGTACACTGCAAAGTTACAACTTTTTATTTATTGTGCAAACTTTCATCCGAAAAAAAATCAGTCTCAACCCTTATTTCTTTCACCAAAGGCAGACGCTGAGCGGCAAAACGCAGCATCATTCCGTCTTTCGCATATATCGTCCGGGACAATCGGTGTAGAGGAAGACTGCAAGGACGAGCGAGAAGAGCATCAGGACGAGAGTGTTGAAACACAAGGTGGGAATATCTGCCGAGCCTACCACTTTCACCGGGCTGTAGAACGGCGCACGTCCGTTGCGGCTCTGCGGCGTGAGGAAGACGAAACCGACTCTCGGCACGATGTGGCCGTCAACGACATCATGCGTGTGTTTGCTGTCGGCAGCGACGAGGATATTCTCAAGTTGCAGGTTGTAATGGTCGCGCTTCAGCTGGCGGTAGGCTTCACTTGACATTGTACGCAGACGTTGTGTCACGATGCGGTCTTCGGCAAGAGTGGCTTTGTTGCCACGCTCGGCAAGCACGGATTCTGCTTCGTCGGTGTAGCGGCGCAGCGAGGCGTAGTCGTAGTTGCCGCTGTAGGGCGGCATGCCGCAGAAAGCCGTGAGACGGGGAAGGGATTTCTTTATCACATCGAGATGTACGGACGAAGGCGAGGTGCCCTGTTCCTGCTCGGTGTGCATAGTCTCCAACTGCGACTGGAGCTCGTAGAGGTAAGCCATGCGATAGTATTGCGTCTCGTATTTCTCCTTCTGCGCTTCAAACAGCGGAGCCTCGTAGGCGTTGTCCTTGAACTGAGTCACAGCAAGCGCCTCGTATGCCCAGCGCGAGGGTATGACATCGCCGATAACCGGGACATTGCCCGTCGTGCTGCGGGGAGTGAGGTCTGAGAAGTTTACGACAAGGCCGCAGAGCAGTATCTGCGGGATGAGAAGGATGGGGATGGTGATGTATATCGCGACAACGGAGTTGAGACACTGTGACAGCAACAGCCCGATGAGAGACGAGAGAAACGCAACGAGGAAAAGGATAGCCCACCAGACGTGGAGCAGGTCGGTGACACCCATGATGCTATTTCCGACAACGACGAAGAGCAAAGTCTGAAGCATAGTGACGCCCGCCATATAGAATATCTTGGACGAGATGTAGCTCTTGTAGCTCAGGTCGAGGAATTTCTCTCGCTTCAGAAGCAGGCGGTCCTTGATAATCTCTTCTGCAGAACCGCTCATGCCGAGAAAGATGGCAACGATGACTGCCATGAAGAGATAGCTGACAAGATTCTTGTTGTCCATCACGGTGTAGCCTTCCTGAGGGGAATAATGTGTCAGCAGGGCGCACACCGCTGCAAGGACAGGTGCCTGAAGAAGCGTGATGAGGATATACTGCAGATTGCTCTTCTTTGACCATGCGTTGCGCTGGAGGAAGATGGCAAACTGTTTCAGGACACCGGGCTTGCGCTGCGACGTCTCAGGGATGGCTGTCTCTGCCACCGGGGCAAAGCGCGGCTGGTGCTCGATATACATCTTATGCCACTCCTGCGGCGACACCTTGCGCTCCTCTGAAAGCTTGCCGCTGCCGTCAAGCGCTTTCTCGTCGATGATGTTCAGAACGACCTCTGGATTGACATTGCCGCATGTGGGACAGGTTGAGGAATCGGAGTCGGCGTAGTTCGCTGCCGTCTTGAAGTATGTAATAGCCTCGATGGGATTGCCGTCGAAAACAGGATAGCCGCCCTTGTCGAGAAGCCACAGGCGGTCGAAGAGTTTATATACATCGCTCGAAGGCTGGTGGATATTCACCACGATGAGCTTGCCCTTGTACGTCTGCTCTTTCAACAGGTTGACGACTTTCTCTGTGTCGGAGGACGAGAGGCCGGAAGTAGGCTCGTCGAGAAAGAGCACAACGGGCTCGCGGATGAGCTCAAGGGCGATGTTCAGACGTTTGCGCTGGCCGCCGGAAATGGTCTTCTCCAATGGCGAGCCAACCTTCAGGTCGCGCGTCTGCAACAAGTCGAGCTGGCGAAGCATCTCTGTCACACGCTGCTCAAGAAATGAGGCGGGCATGCCTTCGAAACACAGGCGTGCCGTGAAATAGAGGTTCTCGTAAACCGTCAGCTCTTCTATCAGAAGGTCGTCTTGCGGAACGAAGCCTATGAGCGACTTTGTCGATGGCTCGTCGATGCTGTGGCCGTTGATGGTGATAGTGCCGCTTTGAGGCTTCAACGTGCCGTTGAGAAGAGAGAGAAGCGTTGTCTTGCCGGTGCCGGAACCGCCCATAATGGCAAGCAACTGGCCGCTGCTGAGATCGAACGAAAGGTCGTGCATGCCGTTGTCGCTGCCTGGAAAACGGAAATTGATGTCACGGCCGCAGAACGAGATGCTCTCGTAGGGCGTCTCATTCGCGTAATAGCGGAATGCTGTTGAATAGTAGATGCGCAGTCCCGACTTCACAACCTTCAGCACACCGCTTTGACTCCAAGTCTGATACATGCCGTCCTGCACCGGGACATCATCCATCAGCACGGTCTCCGTGCCATGATAGGTGAAGATGAGCTTGTTGAAAGACGTCAGCCACAACACTGTGAGGAAGCCTTCGAGATTCTCATAATGCTGGATGCTGACATGCTCTGACGGACTGTTCTCGATGAAATGACAGAAATCTTCATACAGGCTGTCGGAAATGCCGAACTGTTTCTGAACGCTGCGGAACACATAATCCTCACTGTCGAAATCATGTCCGCGCTCCGTGCAGAACTCCATGAGGCGCAGAAGGATGAGATGCTGTTCTTCGCGGCGGAGCTGGCCGACAAAGTTCTCGCAGATGCCATGGATAATGGAATCCTTGTCAAGATCGGGCGAAAGGCTGTACAACTCGCGCAGCTCTTCGTACAAATCGATATACACCGACACGTTGCGGATGCCGAAATGACGGCTGAGATAGCTGCTCAACGTCGTGGTGGAGTATGTGATGTCAACATTCTTCGTCGCCCCGAAGAGTGCAAAGAGGTTTGTAAGGCCTGAGAGAATTACGTCTGTTACCATGGCAGATGAAATAAGAATGGTTTGGCGGATAGAACAGTATGGGCGTGACGGAAACCGAGAACCCAAGCCTCTGCTGACAACAGACGGCTATCAGCAGAAAACAAAAAGCCAGCCGTCGCTCCCCTCCATAGCACTATGCTGTGGAAAAGCGTCGGCTGGCAACGTGTGTTATGTCATTTGTTAAGTTTGTACCGCATGAGGAGAATGTTTTTGTCGTCGTTCCGACGATAGCTCACATCAGACATTATCTGGCTGACAAGGAAGATGCCAAGGCCTCCGATGGGACGCTCTGAAGCATCAAGCGTGACATCTGGTTGCTCGGCAAGTGTAGGGTCGAACGGGACGCCGTCGTCTTCGAGCACAAAAACCAGCTCTTCACTATTCTCGGAACACTGCACCTCAAGCCGCACCGGACGACCGGTTTCTCCCGGATAGGCATAGTGCATAACATTTACCACTGCCTCTTCGAGAGCCAGATTGAGCTGGAAGACATCGCCGGGAGCCAGACTGAGCTGCTCGCCTATGCCTTCAACCCATTCGGCCAGCAGGGAGACCTCGCTGACATCGTTATGCAACAGGAGTGTCTGAGTCATTTCTGATTCGCTTTTCGGAAAAAATGATTACGCAAACTTGAAGAGAGAGTGGAAGCCGGTTATTGTGAACACCTGCTTTATGTCGTCAGACACTCCTGTTATCGTGACATCACCTCCCTTTGCAATTGTTGCTTTGCGAAGCGAAAGGAAAAGGCGCAAGCCTGACGATGAAATGAACTCCAACGCCGTACAATCCAATATGATGTGCTTGTCGGCATTATCCATCAGGGGCTCGATGTCGGTTGCGAATTGCTGAGCTGCCGCCGTGTCGAGGCGTCCGACAAGAGTGGCGGTCAGCTGAGCGTCTGTCTGTTGAATTGTGACTGTCATAATATTATGCTTATGTTTTGTATTGTTTTTGGATTTATAATGGTTTCACATATTTATATATGTATCGGGAAAGAGGGCATGCTCTGTATGCGATTCATCCCTCAACACCGCAAAGCCGCTCTATGTATTTGCATACAAGGTCAATGCCCTGCTTGTTGTGGCCGCCCTCAGGAATTATGACATTGGCATATCGCTTCGACGGTTCGATAAACTGCTCGTGCATCGGTTTCAGAACCTTCATGTAGCGATCCATAACCATAGTCACTGTCCTGCCACGGTCGATGGTGTCGCGCTGTATGTTGCGGATGAGACGGATGTCATCATCACAGTCAACGTATATCTTCAGGTCCATCATCTCGCGCAAACGCCGGTTCACAAGAGCCATGATGCCTTCGACAATGATGACGGGATGAGGCTCTACATGAACCGTCTCCGGCAGACGGTTGCTCAGAAGATAAGAGTAAGTCGGCTGTTCGATTGACTTCCCGTCGCGGAGCTCGCCTATGTGCTTTATCAGAAGCTTCCAGTCGAAAGCGTCTGGATGGTCGAAATTGATAGCCTTACGCTCTTCGTCACTCATGCCCGTTGTGTCATTGTAGTAAGAATCCTGTGGAACTACAGCCACATAGTTGGGGGGCAAAGCCTCCACAATCTTCTTTACGACTGTGGTCTTACCTGATCCGGTGCCGCCCGCTATGCCTATTATTGTCATGCGTCTTGATGTATATAGTTATTTATGAATACGGTGGGAATACTATGCTGACAGTGACGGGAAATGCTGTTTCAAGGCTATTATGTCACATTTAGCGACTGCAAAAATAATAAAAGTTTGCGAGAAACAAGAAAAAAAAGCAGAAAATTTGGCAATTTCAAGAAAATGTTGTAATTTTGCATCCGCTTTATGCAATAATCGTATAAACCACTAAAAAAAAGAAGAAAACAAAATGAAGAAAGGAATCCATCCAGAGAACTATCGTCCGGTCGTGTTCAAGGATATGTCTAACGGCGATATGTTCCTCACTCGCTCTACTTGCAAAACCAACGACACTGTTGAGTTTGAGGGCGAAACTTATCCTGTAGTGAAGATTGAAATCTCAAGTAGCTCACATCCATTCTACACTGGTAAGAGCAAACTCGTTGATACTGCAGGCCGCGTAGATCGCTTCATGAGCCGCTACGCAAAACTGAAGAAATGATAATCGTAGCAGGTATCTGAACACAGATGCCAAAACGACAATATCGGGCTTTCGCACATACGCAGTTGCATATACGTATGTCGCTAAGGGCAAAATCGAGACACTCAGGGTGAAAGCCATGAATGTCTCGATTTTTTATTGCTCGACAACATGACGACGAAAGGGACAGAGACGCACAAAAGCAGACAATGAGCAAACACAATATTTTCAAAGAGGATGCGTTATATTATATGGGGTCAAGACAAAATGGCTCGACACGCTTCTCTGTCAGAACGCCTAAAAGGACAACACACGCTTCAACAATCACGAAATGAACAGATTCCTAATCTCCATACTCATACTTTTCGCGTCAGCAGATTCGATTCTCGCACAGACATTCACACTGTCGGGCAAGGTCACTGACGACGACGGCAATGCCCTCGAAATGGCAACTGTCACTGTACTCTCGCAGATGAAAGTGGCGTTCACCAACCTGAAGGGAGAATACACACTATCGGCCGCCACTGCTGACAGCGTGGTGGTCAGATTCTCCATGGTGGGATTCAAGACGAAAACAAGAGTGCTGAGAAACCCGAAAGGAAAACTCGCGTTGCAAATACAGATGCAGAGCGACAACAAACTTGAGGAAGTGGTGGTCGTAGAGAAGAAAAGACAGACATCAGGAACAGAGCAGCTGTCGAGAGAAGACCTCATCGCTGTCAAGCGAAGCGCATCAGCTACGGGAAACGCCGTAGAGGATATGATACAGACACAAGCCGGAGTGTCAACCCATTCCGAGCTTTCGTCACAATACAACGTGCGAGGCGGAGCTTTTGACGAGAACTCCGTATATATCAACAATGTGGATGTATATAGACCATTCCTCGTAAGAAGCGGACAACAGGAAGGACTGTCGGTCATCAACCCGGACATGGTTGAAGCGGTAAGTTTCTCTACCGGAGGCTTCGAAGCTAAATACGGAGACAAGATGTCATCAGCCCTGGACATCACATATCGCAGACCGGCAGCATTTGAGGCTACGGCATCAGCAAGCCTGCTGGGCGCTTCAGCATACGTCGGCATAGCCGGGAAGAAACTGTCATGGAGCAACGGCTTACGATACAAGACAACACGGAACCTGCTCGGCTCGCTCGATACTAAAGGAGAATACTCTCCAAATTTCCTCGACTACCAGACCTTCCTCGTCTTCTCTCCCAACAAACGATGGGAGTTCAGCCTGCTCGGAAACATTTCGGAGAACCACTACAACTTCACACCGTCAGACAGGGAGACGACATTCGGCACACAAGAGAACGTGAAAGCATTCCGCGTATATTTCGACG
>CALZMB010000037.1 GCA_945788485.1 uncultured bacterium
TTATTTTATTAATAATCATGGCAATAAGAATTGTTGGAGTAGATTTGCCCCAGAATAAGCGTGGCGAAATCGCATTGACTTATATCTATGGTATAGGTCGAAGTAGTTCAGCAAAGATATTGGATAAGGCAGGAGTAAGCCGTGATCTGAAGGTCAACGAGTGGAGCGACGATCAGGCAGCCAAAATCCGTGAAATAATCGGCGCTGAATTCAAAGTGGAAGGTGATCTCCGTTCAGAGATCCAGTTGAATATCAAGCGACTGATGGATATTGGTTGCTATCGTGGTGTCCGTCATCGTAACGGTCTTCCTGTTCGCGGTCAGAGCACAAAGAATAATGCTCGCACCCGTAAGGGAAAGAAGAAGACTGTTGCTAATAAGAAAAAGGCCACTAAGTAATCCTATTCTAAGAGAGAAGATTTGGCATTATGCGTCTTGAATCTTAGAAAAGTATTTAGGTAACTTATAAATATTAAAAACAGTCATGGCAAAAAAAACAGTAACGAAGAAAAGAAACGTACGTGTTGATGCTATAGGACAGCTTCACGTTCACAGTTCTTTTAATAATATTATTGTATCTCTTGCAAACTCTGAGGGTCAGGTTATCTCATGGTCTTCAGCCGGCAAGATGGGATTCCGCGGTTCTAAGAAGAACACTCCTTATGCAGCACAGATGGCAGCTGAGGATTGCGCTAAGGTCGCTTATGATCTCGGTCTCCGTAAAGTTAAGGCATATGTTAAGGGTCCAGGCAACGGACGTGAGTCTGCAATACGTGCTTGTCACTCATGTGGTATCGCAGTTACAGAGATTATCGATGTGACACCACTTCCACACAACGGTTGCCGTCCTCCAAAGCGTCGTCGTGTATAATGACGTTCATCAGATAAATATCAATCATTCTTTCAAATATTATAAATAGCACAAATGGCTAGATATACAGGTCCGAAATCAAGAATTGACCGTCGTTTTGGCGAAGCCATCCTCGGTTCAGAAAAAGTTTTGTCCAAGAGAAACTTCGCTCCTGGACAGCATGGTGCCAACCGTCGTCGCAAGATGTCTGAGTATGGTGTCATGTTGGCAGAGAAGCAAAAGGCAAAGTACACTTACGGCGTACTTGAACGCCAGTTCCGTAATTTGTTCATAAAGGCCGCCAAGGCTGATGGTATCACCGGTGAGGTGTTGCTCCAGTTGCTTGAGAGCCGTCTTGACAATGTTGTTTATCGTCTCGGTATTGCTCCTACACGTCGTGCAGCACGTCAGCTCGTTGGTCACAAGCACATCATCGTTGACGGTAATGTTGTAAACATCCCTTCATACTCTGTAGCACCAGGTCAGGTAATCGGTGTACGTGAGAAGTCAAAGTCACTTGAGGTGGTTGAAACATCACTTTCAGGTCGCAACCACAGCCAGTATCCTTGGTTGGAGTGGGATGCTCAGACAAAGTCAGGCAAATTCTTGCATAAGCCAGATCGTGCTGATATTCCTGAGAATATCAAAGAGCAGTTAATCGTTGAGTTGTACTCTAAATAATCATTAAATTAATGGCGATATTAGCATTTCAAAAACCTGATAAAGTTGTAATGCTGGAGGCCAACGACAAAGTCGGCAAGTTCGAGTTTCGTCCTCTTGAGCCAGGCTTTGGTATTACTGTAGGTAATGCCTTGCGCCGCATTCTTCTTTCATCGCTTGATGGTTTTGCCATCAACACTATCAAGATTGATGGTGTAGAGCATGAGTTTTCCTCTGTCCCTGGCGTGAAGGAAGATGTCACCAACATTATTCTTAATCTCAAGCAAGTGAGATTCAGACAAGTAGTAGATGAATTCGAGAATGAGAAGGTCAGCATCACCGTCGAGAACACAAATGAGTTCAAGGCAGGTGATATTGACAAGTATCTGACTGGATTTGAAGTGTTAAATCCCGATTTGGTGATTTGTCATTTAGACTCAAAAGCATCAATGCAGATTGACCTGACAATCAATAAAGGCCGTGGCTATGTCACTGCTGAAGAGAACAGACAGTTCTGTACTGATGTCAATGTACTTCCAATCGATTCTATCTATACCCCTATCCGTAATGTCCGCTACAATGTAGAGCCTTATCGTGTTGAGCAGAAGACAGACTACGATAAGCTTGTGATAGAAGTGACAACGGACGGTTCCATACACCCGAAGGATGCGCTGAAGGAAGCAGCAAAGATTCTTATCTATCATTTCATGCTATTCTCAGATGAGAAGATTACTCTTGAGAATCCAGAGCTTGAAGGCAACGAGGCATTCGATGAGGAGATTCTTCACATGCGCCAGTTGCTCAAGACACGTCTTGTGGATATGAATTTGTCTGTACGTGCTCTTAACTGTCTCAAGGCAGCTGATGTCGAGACGCTGGGCGACCTCGTACAGTATAATAAGACAGACCTTCTCAAGTTCCGCAACTTCGGTAAGAAATCGCTTTCAGAGCTTGATGATTTGCTCGAGAGTCTGAATCTTTCGTTTGGAACTGATATTTCAAAATACAAACTTAACCAGGATTAATTTTTCAGTCTGGTTAACAAATTAGTAACAATAGAAAATGAGACATAATAAGAAATTCAACCATCTCGGTCGTACTGCATCTCACCGTAAAGCTATGCTTGCAAACATGGCAATCTCGCTGATTATGCACAAAAGAATCACTACGACTGTAGCAAAGGCAAAAGAGCTCAAGAAATATGTTGAGCCTCTTATTACCCGTTCTAAGGACGACACAACAAACTCACGTCGTGTAGTGTTCAGCTATCTCCAGAACAAATATGCAGTAACTGAACTTTTCAAGGTTATCTCACCCAAGGTTGGCGACCGTCCTGGTGGTTACACACGTATCATTAAGCTTGGCACACGTCAGGGTGATGCCGCTCCTGTCGCTTTCATTGAGCTCGTTGATTTCGATGAGAACATGGCAAAAGCTCCAAAGGCAGCAAAGCGCACACGTCGCAGCCGCAAGTCAACAGCTGCTGCACCAGCTACAGCAGAACAGACTGAGGCTGTTGCAGAAGCACCTGTAGCAGAAGAAGCTTAATCTTTTACGTACACATATTCCAAAAATAGCTTTCGGCTCAACCTATGGCAAGGAAATATCACTTAGCTACGTTGAGTTTGACCGATAAAACAAATTTAATAAGATCAACAATATGGATTTGATTAAAGTTGCTGAAGAAGCATTTGCAACCGGCAAGCAGTTCCCTGCATTCCGTGCAGGTGATACAATCACTGTCGCTTACAAAATTATCGAGGGTTCCAAAGAGCGTATCCAGCTCTACCGTGGTGTCGTTATCAAGATCAGTGGTCACGGCGACAAGAAACGTTTCACTGTTCGTAAGATGTCTGGCACAGTAGGTGTTGAGCGTATCTTCCCTATTGAATCACCGAACATCGAGTCTATCGAGGTGAACAAGCGTGGTAAGGTTCGTCGTGCTAAGCTCTACTATCTGCGTTCACTCACAGGTAAGAAGGCACGCATTCAGGAAAAGCGTGGTGCGTCAAAAGACTAATCCCCAGAAGCATATATCATTTATAGCCCAGTCACTCTATGTGTCTGGGCTTTTTTCTACACTGCTCCTATATCCATTTGTTTATGCTCATCCACATAACAAAGTCGATTCGTGTCTTCTTTCGTCGCTTGTTTCATGCATTCTTCCCGCCATGCTGCATTTGTTGCGGAGCACCTTTGCTGCCGTACGAGAAATACTATTGTGGTTCGTGTGATGCCGGAATGTCGAGGTATAATGAGCGTGAGAATTCGGCAGATTCGAAACGTAACATGACTTTCTTTCTTGCTGCCCATGTCGAACATTTCGTTTTTGCCTACTATTATGTGCGCGGTGATGCCATACAAAAAATCATACATGAGATGAAGTATCACTATTCACCTGATTTATGCCGTTATATGGGCAGAATAATGGCGACAGAGGAAAGCATAGAGCGTGTTCTTCCAGAGATTGATTATCTTATACCAATTCCAATTTTCGCGGACCGTTTGCGTGAACGTGGATACAACCAAAGTGAATTGTTATGCTATGGGATAAGTGATGAAACTGGCATTCCGGTATTGCCAGATGCCGTTCGCCGCGTTCGCCGCACTCCGAAGCAGGCATTGCGTGGACGTGACGAGCGTATTGAAAATGTAAAAGATGCGTTTGAAGTTGTTACACCCGCTTCCTTGATAGACAAACATGTCGCCGTAGTAGATGATGTTGTCACAACCGGCGTCACCACTTCCGAGTGTATTCGTGCAATATATAAGATACCCGGCATCCGTTGTAGTGTTCTCTCTTTGTCAAGCACTCCGCATCTTTGATTATACGATTATAATGACAAAATCAGCCGCCTCGTTACTCAACGTGGCGGCTGATTTTGTCAATGTAGTGGTGATAGTCATTCGCTCAGTTTTCGATGCTTCACTGCAAGAATCCTGAATCACTATCGTTCATCTGTTCTATAAAAATAGAAAACTACTATTTGGTTTTGATTTGTTTTCGTTTTATCTCCTCCCTATATCATACTTTCAATAAGTTAATCATGCTATTTTGTCTTACTGCTCTTCCTCCTCGTCATCTTCCCAGATGTTTCCCCATGACGAAGTCTTTGTCAGATTATCCATGTCTTCTTCTACATCTGTAATTGGAGTTTCAATACTGGTTAGTTGCTCTCCTAATAACATATTACAAGAGTTTATTTGTTTATAACTCTTATTACTTTCTGACATGCTTTATCGACAGCGTTGTCACATGCCTGTCCTATATAAATCTGTGTGGTTTTGATTGACGTATGCCCCATGGCTCGAGATATCACGTTCATCTCCACATCGTTTTTACAAGCAATGCTTGCCCAAGTATGTCTTGCGACGTATGATGTCAGATGCTTGTTTATCCCTGCCAGTTTTGCCAGTTCGCCCAAGTGTCTGTTGTATGTTGCGAGTGCCTTGCTGTATTGTTTGTTGTCCTGTTCTTTATCTTTCTCTTTAAGAATAGGGAATAGATACTTTCTTTTGTTGGATTTGTATCTGTTTATGATTTCCCTGATGCACGGTTCTATTTTTACTGTGACGCATTGTTGTGTTTTGTGCCTATAATAGATGATGTGTGATCCGTTCACCTGGGTTTGCTTCAAATGCGCCGCATCGATGAACGGCATTCCCATGGCATAGAAGCAGAACAGGAAAATGTCTTGTGTTAGTTTCAGTTTGGTGTATTCTTCGAGTTTTAGGTCAGTGATGCTTTTGATGTCTTTTATCGTAATGTCACGTTTTGCAGTGCGTGCATTTCCTGTGAAGACGTTTTCAAACGGATGTCGGTTAGTGAAGTGCAGTTTCTTTGCTGAAATGTTATACAACGCCCTTATTGCTCTCATGTAGCACGACGATGTGTTTCTGCATATGCCGTTGTCTTCCATCCATCTTTCATATCCCTGCATAGTTTTGCAGTTTATGTCAGCCGTTGTGACATCTTTGTTGTCGAGGAATTTAGAGAACGAGTTTAGGGCCACCGTATAGTTCTCGATAGTGCTTTGGCTCACTTTCCCCTTTTTCTCTTCGATGATTTTTCGTGCGTGTCGTACAAAGAGTTTCTGAAAGTTTTGTTTCTTACATGATGTCCGTGTAGTTTTTTTCTTTTCCTTCACGAACATTTTTCTGATTAGTTCAATCGGATTTTTCATTTTCGTTGCAGTTTTTTGTTTGTTATTCCTGCAAAGTTCCGCTAATTTTTCGTTTGAGCCAAATCTTCACATTATTTTCTTGGGATTATCATAATGGAAATGTAACATCGATGCCAAATTTTCTTAATCTCCATGTCATAAAGTTGTAAAAACATCCTTGTAATTTTGCACCCGAAATCAGATTATGTACACATACTTATTCTATATTATATGAAGAAAATCAGACGCATTATCTTAGCGGCAGTGTTATCCGCTTTTACATTGAACGCAACATCAGAAGTGTTGCCCGAAGAGAACAGTTTTGGCATATTGACAGGCCGCATAACCGATAACGAGAGTCACACGTTACCCGGTGCGACAGTCTATGTTGAAGATTTGCATACTGGCGTGACGAGTGATATGAATGGTTATTACACCCTGCCGAATCTTAAGCCTGGTACATATACCCTCCGCATCTCGTATGTCGGTTATGCTCCGATAACAAAGAAGATAACTGTAACAAAGAGTCGTGTCATCGAGACCGACTTTGTGATGAACGAGGGCATAGAGCTTCAGGAGGTGAGAGTAGAAGGCGCGTTTTCCGGCCAGCGCCGTGCGATGCAGATGCAGAAGGGCAGCATGGGTATCACCAATGTTGTCTCCGCCGACCAGGTTGGCAAGTTCCCTGATTCGAACATCGGTGATGCTTTGAAGCGAATCAATGGCATCAATGTCCAGTACGATCAGGGAGAGGCGCGATTCGGCCAAGTCCGCGGCACGAGTGCCGACCTTACGTCAGTGACAGTAAACGGCAACCGTCTGCCGTCAGCAGAGGGCGACACGCGTAATGTCCAGCTCGACCTGATTCCCGCCGATATGATTCAGACAATAGAGGTGAATAAGGTCTTGACGGCAGATATGGACGGCGATGCCATCGGCGGCGGCATTAACCTCGTGACGAAGAACTCCCCTTCGCGCCGCATCCTCAATTTCACTGGCTCTACGGGTTATACATGGATTAGTGAAAAACCTCAGTGGAACATCGGCGGCACATGGGGCGACCGTTTCTTCGGCAACAAGTTGGGCATCATGGCGAGCGCATCTTACCAGTATGCGCCGGGCGGCTCTGACAATACAGAGTTTGAATATGTCGAGAAGAAGGGTGAGATACAGCTGAAGGAAGCTCAGGTGAGACAGTATTATGTGACTCGCGAGCGCCAGAGCTATTCTCTCGCTCTCGACTACAAGTTCAATCCTCTTCACCGTATCTCTTTCAAAGGCATCTACAACCGCCGCAACGACTGGGAGAACCGCTACCGTATAAGTTACAAGAAGCTCAATTCGTCGCCAAAAGACCAGAGTGTGGTTCTTCAGACGAAGGCAGGCAGCGATGACACTAAATCCGCGCGTCTTGAACGTCAGCAGACAATGGATTTCACGCTTGACGGAGACCATCAGTTCGGCAATCTGAAAGTGGATTGGGCTTCAAGCTATTCACGTGCGACAGAAGACCGTCCTAACGAGCGATACATCGGCCTGAAGTTGAAGGGCAGTGACGATCTCGATTTCGGAGCGTCGTTTGTTGATGTAGGCGGCCGTCAGCCATATTCTGCTCTTGTCATTCCTGCATTTTCAGAGGCGAAATGGAAGATAGACGAATTCTGTAATTCCGACCAGTCCATAAAGGAGAACGAATGGAAAGAACGTGTCAATTTCACGCTCCCGTTGATTAAAGGGCCGTATTCCAACATGCTGAAGTTCGGATATAAATACACGTTGAAGAAGAAAGAACGCAACACTGCGTACTACGACTATACTGACGCTGCCGACAAGTATATCAGCGACTGGCAGAATCACACTGTCAGCCAAGTTCGTGAGGGTTTCATGCCTGGCAGCCAATATCCCATCGGCACATCTTTCGTTGACAAAACATATATGGGCAGTTTGTGTTTCGACCGTGCCGACGGCCGTGAGGTTCTTGAAGAAGAGGCGGGCAACTATAAAGCCACAGAGCAGATACACGCCGCATATCTCCGTTTCGACCAGCGTCTCGGCAGCCGTCTCGATGCTTCGCTCGGTCTCAGGGTAGAACATACACGCCTGAAGACAAGCGGCGTGAACTATGTGATGGATGCAGACGAGCATGAATCGCTTACCCCAACGGGCGAATATGACAACTCCTACACCAATCTTCTTCCGAGTCTCTTGCTGAAATATCAGTTCTGCGATGACGGCAACGTCCGTGCTTCCGTGACGAAGGCACTCTCCCGTCCAAAATATTCAGCCCTTGTCGCCAACAAGAGTTTCAATCTTGCTGACCAGGAGGCTACTGTCGGCGACCCTACTATCCAGCCCACCACGTCCTGGAACTTCGACCTCTCTGCCGATTACTATTTCAGCAGTGTCGGCCTTGTCAGCCTCGGTTTCTTCTATAAGGATGTGAAGAATGTCAACATCGAGACGCTTGGCTATTATACAGGTGCAGAGCTCGGCTTGACGGGCAACGACGATGAGTTTGAAGTGACGCAGAACATGAGTGCTTATGATGCCCGCATATATGGCATTGAAGCGGCTCTGCAGCGTGATTTCTCATTTATCACTCACTCGCTCAGGTGTCTCGGTTTCTATGGCAACTATACCTTTACCCATTCCACCACGCGCAACTACAACTCTCGCCTCGGCATACAAGACGGAGACGAGGTGAAGATGGCAGGCTCTCCAGAGCACACCGCCAATGCCTCGCTCTATTTCGAGAAGAGCGGTATCAACATCCGTCTCTCTTATAACTTCGCTTCCAGCTTTGTGGATCAGATGAACACTGGCAGCCGTGAGCTCGACCGTTATTATGACTCGGTGAACTATCTCGACCTCAACGCCTCCTATACCTGGGGCAAGCGTACTCGCTTCACTGTCTTTGCCGAGGCAAACAACCTTCTCAACCAGCCTCTTCGTTACTATCAGGGTCAGAAAGACAGGACGATGCAGGTCGAATACTATGGAGTGAAAGTCACGGCGGGTTTCAAGATCAACCTTTAATCAGCAAGCAACAATTATGGAAATATCAAAAAATACACATTACGAGACATGCCGTAATATAATGGCTGCCATCGCCACAACGGCTCTTGTTCTGCTTTTCGCTCTGTCATCTTCTGCGCAGACGTCATCTAAATTGAAAAGCATGAAGGGCGACATAAATGTTTTCATGGCAAACGACCTTGGTCGCAACGGGTATTACGAACAACGTCCCATCGCACGTTTGATGGGAGAAATGGCAGAGGTCATAGGTCCGGAATGTGTCGTTGCAGCCGGCGATGTTCATCATTTCAATGGTGTGGCATCCACGTCCGACCCTTTGTGGATGACGAACTTCGAGAGCATATACGACCACCCGGAACTGATGATAGACTGGTTTCCTGTCTTAGGCAACCATGAATACCGCGGCAATACGCAGGCTTGTATTGATTACAGAACAGTCAGTCGCCGTTGGATGTCCGGGGGCAGATACTATAGCCGTCTTTTCCGTGATGAGGAGAAGAATGTCTCTCTGCGCATTGTCTTCATAGACACGACCCCGCTCATCACCCGCTACCGCACAGAGAGTGACCTCTATCCTGATGCCTCTCGTCAGGATATTGATGCCCAGTTGGCATGGATAGACTCTACTCTCACAGCCGCTACTGAAGATTGGGTTATCGTCATCGGACATCATCCCGTCTATGCGCAGACCACTAAGGCAGAATATGAGCGAACCGACATGCAGCAGCGTCTGCTTCCTATACTTCGCCGCCACCCGAATGTGTCGATGTATGCCTGTGGTCACATCCATAATTTCCAACACATCCGAATGCCGGGCGATGCCATTGAATATGTCGTCAACTCCTCCGCCTCTCTCGCACGCAAGGTAAAACCCACGATAGGCACGGTGTTCTGTTCTTCTGCCCCGGGCTTCTCTGTCATCTCGGCGACAAAAGACAAGCTTTCACTTTATATGATTGACAACACGGGGACTGTAATACACGAGATAACCAAGAGGCATTGATAGTCCAACAATAAAGGTGCAAACTCAATTTGAGTTTGCACCTTTATTGTTGTTGTGGGTATGTTTTATTCAAGTTTGATATATTCAATGTCCAGCCCAGTCATCGAGGCTATTTTTTCAGCAGAAAGCCCAGCTTCTTTCAGTGCCTTCACCGAAGCTCTCAATGCCTTGTCCTGCTGTTGGAGTTGTTTGTCCTGCTGTTGGAGTTGTTTGTCCTGCTGTTGTATTTGTTCGTCCTGTTGTTGTATTTGTTTGTCCTGTTGTTGTATTTGTTTGTCCTGTTGTTGTATTTGTTTGTCCTGCTGTTGTATTTGTTTGTCCTGCTGTTGCAGTTGTTCGTCTTGTTTCTCAATAATTTTCTTGTTTTCTGCGATAGTTTCGTTGAGCAACATGACTGTAGTGTCTCTGTCCTCGAGGGCAGAGAAGAACTCGTCTTCCACGTTCATGTGCTGCCTCACTTCGGGGTCCGCCGCAGCAGAGGCAAGTCTGTGCATGATATATTCCATGTCCGGGTTGCCCGCCAGCCTTGTTTCGTCAATCTCTATCACTTGCCTGTCCTTCTGCCAGCAGTTTGTCTGGTCGAAGCAGAAGAGCACCTGTTCGAGTCTCGGGTTGATGCGTCCGTGCAGCAAGGGTATCTGTACGATGATGCTGTCGTGCGTGAGGCTTGAGACGAATGGGTCAGTCATGCCGTTCTCCACCACGTTGCCGTAGTAGTCGTATGGCTTGTGCGTGACATAGAACACCGGCTCTTCAATGTCTCCGACCCTGTGTCCGAGGATATACACGGCGACCATCGGCAGCGCGTGTTGCTCCGCCCCTTTCCCTACGACGTTCTCTTTCTTGTTGTATTGCGCCCCGAGATACTGCCTGAAGCGTAGTGTCTCTGTCTCCACCCATGTCTTCTGCAATTCGATGAGTATGTTCTTCTCTTTCCCGTTCTCGTCACGCACAGTCGCTCCGAAGTCTATTCTGAACATAGCCACGTCGTTCTTCGTGATGTTGGAGTATTCATTTGCCCGTTGCGTCACCGCCACCACTTTCTTCTTCAGCAGAGCTGAGAGGATAGTAATTGCTACGCGTTCGTCCTCCATGAGGTATTTGAACACCGTGTCGTATATCGGGTTTGCGCCATAGTATTTCATAGTCTTGTCTCTTTCAATTGTTTACGTTACAGAGATATTCTTTTACAGAGAGTTGATGTATTGAATATCCAGCCCAGTCATCGAGGCTATTTTTTCAGCAGAAAGCCCAGCTTCTTTCAGTGCCTTCACCGAAGCTCTCAATGCCTTGTCCTGCTGTTGGAGTTGTTTGTCCTGCTGTTGGAGTTGTTTGTCCTGCTGTTGTATTTGTTCGTCCTGTTGTTGTATTTGTTTGTCCTGTTGTTGTATTTGTTTGTCCTGTTGTTGTATTTGTTTGTCCTGCTGTTGTATTTGTTTGTCCTGCTGTTGCAGTTGTTCGTCTTGTTTCTCAATAATTTTCTTGTTTTCTGCGATAGTTTCGTTGAGCAACATGACTGTAGTGTCTCTGTCCTCGAGGGCAGAGAAGAACTCGTCTTCCACGTTCATGTGCTGCCTCACTTCGGGGTCCGCCGCAGCAGAGGCAAGTCTGTGCATGATATATTCCATGTCCGGGTTGCCCGCCAGCCTTGTTTCGTCAATCTCTATCACTTGCCTGTCCTTCTGCCAGCAGTTTGTCTGGTCGAAGCAGAAGAGCACCTGTTCGAGTCTCGGGTTGATGCGTCCGTGCAGCAAGGGTATCTGTACGATGATGCTGTCGTGCGTGAGGCTTGAGACGAATGGGTCAGTCATGCCGTTCTCCACCACGTTGCCGTAGTAGTCGTATGGCTTGTGCGTGACATAGAACACCGGCTCTTCAATGTCTCCGACCCTGTGTCCGAGGATATACACGGCGACCATCGGCAGCGCGTGTTGCTCCGCCCCTTTCCCTACGACGTTCTCTTTCTTGTTGTATTGCGCCCCGAGATACTGCCTGAAGCGTAGTGTCTCTGTCTCCACCCATGTCTTCTGCAATTCGATGAGTATGTTCTTCTCTTTCCCGTTCTCGTCACGCACAGTCGCTCCGAAGTCTATTCTGAACATAGCCACGTCGTTCTTCGTGATGTTGGAGTATTCATTTGCCCGTTGCGTCACCGCCACCACTTTCTTCTTCAGCAGAGCTGAGAGGATAGTAATTGCTACGCGTTCGTCCTCCATGAGGTATTTGAACACCGTGTCGTATATCGGGTTTGCGCCATAGTATTTCATAGTCTTGTCTCTTTCAATTGCTTATTTCGTTACAAAGATATTCTTTTTCTGTGAAATGCCCAAGCAATTAACATTATTTATTAGCGTCGCAACAGTCCTTCGCCATATAAATGCTTGAGGTGCAACACCCTGTAAAAGAATGTTGCACCTCGTTATGCAGTCTTTCGTTTATCTTGCAATCATCTTCCTCACGTTCTTTCCCTGTTTCATGATGAAGATATTTCCGGAAGCCGGTCTGCTGATGCGTTGTCCGGATATGTTGTAGTATTCCGGCTGCATCTCTTCTTCGTCGCGTATGTTCTCTATTGCCGTAGGCTTATTGTCAAATGTCGCCTTCTTGGCAGCCACGTTCACATGGATATAGTTGTTCTGCTGTCCGCCAATGACATCTGGCAGTGTCCATGATGTGGCATTTGTCTCTTTTGTGACAAGCTTCAGATAGTAGTCGCCTTGTGCAAGTTTTCCCGGCAGCTTGCAATTTAATGTGGTGTTGTTTTTTATAAAATAGTAGTTTGGCTGCAGAGTCAGCACCACAGAGAACATCTT
>CALZMB010000038.1 GCA_945788485.1 uncultured bacterium
TTTCAATTTGTCCTCAAAAACAATCTCAAAATCTGACAAAGCGCATTTATAGAACACACCTAAAATAATTCTGCACTCCTACTTATGATAATGTTTTTCGTAGAATTTCTTTTTCACGACAACGCCGGGAAATGTCTTCTTGCGTATCTGCACCTCAAGCGGCGTGTCGAGCTTGGCATAGCGTGCGTCGATGAGCGCCATGCAGACGCTCATGTCGGTGGAGATGGTGTGATAGCCGGTTGTCACCTCGCCGATTTTCTCGCCGTCTTTCAGCACGGCATATCCGTGACGCGGGATGGCTTTGTCGGCGAGCTGTATGCCGACGAGCTTCTTCGCCACACCTTCCGCCTTCTGCCTGACGAGGGCATCCTTGCCGATGAACTCCGGCTTGTCGAGTTTGCAGAAGAAGCCGAGGCCTGCCATGACGGGCGAGATGTCTGCCGAGAGCTCGTCGCCGTAGAGGGGCAGCCCGACCTCGAAGCGCAGCGTGTCGCGGCAACCCAGCCCGCAGGGCTTGCAGCGTCCGCTCTGTATGAGCTTGTCCCATGCCTCGCGGATATACTCATGCGCGCCGTATATCTCGAAACCGTCCTCACCGGTGTATCCGGTGCGGCTGACGATGATGTCGCCGATGGTCTTCACGGTGTAGAACGCAAGTTCTGCGCAGGCGAGCTGCAGCACTTCTTCTACAACCTGCACCGCCTCGGGTCCCTGCACGGCGAGCTGTCCGTAGCTGTCGGAGACGTTGTGCATCTCGATGTCGTAGCCCTCAGCCTGCTGCTGCATCCACTGCCAGTCTTTGTCGATGTTGGCGGCGTTGATGACGATGAAATAGTCGTTCTCGCCCATCTTATAGACGAGGAGGTCATCGACGGTGCCGCCGTCGGGATAGAGCATCATGCCGTAGAGAATCTTGCCCACGGGCATGTCACGGACGTCGTTGGTGAAAATGTGGTTGACGTATTCTTCTGCTTGACGTCCTCTCACTGTCACTTCGCCCATGTGACTGACATCAAACACACCGCAAGCGTTGCGGACTGCAAGGTGTTCATCGACGATGCCGGAATACTGTATCGGCATATCGAAACCACCGAAGGGGCTGATAAGAGCACCGAGTGCTACATGCTTGTCGTAGAGACAAGTACGTTTGTTTTCCATCGTAAAAAAGGTTTGGTTGAATATTTGCTGCAAATTTATAAACTTTTCACGATATGCCAACGATTGTTTAGTTAAATAATAATAACAAGGAGAAAAGGATGGGGGAAAAGGCAAGCGCAGCGAGGGGCAGAGGGAGGGACAAGCGCGCCTGCCGAGCAGACGCGAACGGGACAGGGGGAGAGCAGACTGCGCAAACAGGACAGAGGGAGGGGGCTGAGGGGCAGGCAACAAAAAAAGCCGGCGTGTGCCGGCTTTTTGTTTTCAACCTTTATTTATCAAGCAGGAGGCGGAGGAACATCTCCGCATCCATGTTGTGGATGACAGAAGGGAGGGAGAGCGTGGAGAGAACGGCCCGCAGCGAAGGCTCGTCGAGCGTGACGCCATGCAGATGGCAGAGCAGGTCACGGTCGAGGTCGCCGACAAGAAAATAGTCGCCTTTCAGGTCAACGTCGCGGATGACATTGTTCTTCAGCTGCATACGCACTTCAAAATCACCTGCGCCCTCGAAGCGGCGCTTGCGGATAAGCGTATAGCGGGGGTTGTTGCCGTAGATGAAGTCGTCGGTGAGATACTCTTGCATGATACGCTCGACAGCCGCGACATCGTCTGCCGTGAGGCATATCTCGCCGTCGCAGAGATTCTGGCGCACAAAAAGCTTGAACTCGTCGATGGAGAGCGGCGTATAGTCTTTGAGGAGGGCGATGTGCTGGCGCACACTCTTCACGCCCTTGCTGAGCAGCTTCTCGTCGTTGGGCGTTATGCTGCCCACCATGTTCTCCATGCAGGTGTCGTAGAGCATGGTGCCGTGAACGATGCTGCGTCCGGGGATGTGGTAGAAGGCGTTGCCAGAGACTTTACGGCCGTCGATGACGATGTCGTTCCTGCCCGTGGTCTGCGCGTCGATGCCGAGCTTGTGGAGCATGAGGGCTATCATGCTGATGTAGCGGCTGAAGGTGTAGCAGACCTGCTCGTTTTTTGTGACATAGCTGAACATGATGTTGCTCATGTCGGCATAGACACAGCCTCCGCCGCTCTTGCGGCGGTAGGTCTGTATGTTGTGCTTGCGGCAGTAGTCGAGGTTGACCTCGTTCTCTATGAGCTGGTTGCGTCCGAAGATGACGGTGGGGTTCACCTGCCACATAAAGAAGCAGTCTTCTTCGTCTATCGTGCGCGCCACATATTCTTCCATGGCGAGATAGAAGGGCAGGATGCGCACCTCGTCGGTTGGAAGAGAGATGTATTTCATTGTTTAGAGTTGACGGGGTGACGAGTTGACGGGTTGACGAGTTGACGAGTTATAGGTTGCCTCTCTCTTTGTCGAGATAGTATTTGTATGTGGCAACGGTGAGTTCGTCGCACGCCTGCTCGTCGCATACGACGACGGCGCGGCGGTGCATCTGCAGTACAGAGGCTGTCCACTTGTGCGAGACAGGACCGTCAACGATGTGCTGGAGGGCGCGCGCCTTATGGTGTCCGCTGCAAAGGACAAGCACCTCGCGTGCCGCCATGACGGTGCCGATGCCGACGGTGAGCGCCTGCTTGGGGACGAGGGAGAGGTCGCCGTCGAAGAAGCGTGAGTTGGCGATGATGGTGTCGGTGGTGAGCGTCTTGATGCGGGTGAGAGACGAGAGCGACGAGCCCGGCTCGTTGAAAGCGAGGTGTCCGTCAGGACCTACGCCGCCCATGAAGAGGTCGATGCCGCCGGCTGCCTCGATGGCTGCCTCGTAGTCATCACATTCTTTCACGAGGTCGGGGGCGTTGCCGTTGAGGATGTGGACGTTCTCTTTCTTTATGTCGATGTGCGAGAAGAAATTGTTCCACATGAAAGAGTGGTAGCTCTCTGGATGCTCTTCAGGGAGATTGACATACTCGTCCATGTTGAATGTGACGACATTCTCGAAAGAGATTTCACCTTTCTTATATTTCTCGATAAGTTTCTGATACAATCCAAGCGGAGAAGAACCAGTGGGACATCCCAGTTTGAAAGGTTTCTCGGCTGTCGGGGCAGCTTCTATAATACGCTGTGCGACATAGTCTGCCGCCCATCGCGACATCTCGTCATAGTTTGGTTCTATGATTACTCGCATACGGTTTTAGTGTTTAAGTTGTTTATAATAATGATAATATATATTCTTGTAGAAGATGTACAAGGTGCAAAGTTAAAAATTTTTTCTTTTTCGTGCAAGTTTTATATAATTTTTCTTAATCACAGCAGCAATCTTTTCTGCGGAGGGAAGCAGAGGAGGAATCTGAGACATGATACTTTCTTATCAAAAAATGAGACAATGGCGACAGCTGTGAAGCGGCGGCGGAAAAAATGACGGAAACATATTATTATATGTCAAAATAGTGTCAGAGTTCTTTTCGGAAATACATTAACTTTGCAACCGAATTGAGAAAAACGCAGGCGCGAATGCCGCGCTTACAGAGATTAACTGACCACGACTAACTATGACACCTTACGCAGAAAGACTATGAACAGACTGCTTTATACATTCTTGCTCTCACTCGGCACATTGCCGGCATGGGCATTGGACATGCCCGAGATTTTCAGCGACAACATGATTGTGCAGCAACAGACAGAGGCGAAGCTCTGGGGCTGGGCTGACCAACGCTCGTATGTCACCGTCCACACCTCGTGGGACGACAAGACATACACCGCCACGGTGAGCGCGGACGGGAAATGGCAGACGGCCGTGAAGACCCCTGCCGCATCGTTCACGCCCTACACCATCACGATAAGCGAATATGCGGTGAAAGGCAACGGGAAGAAGAAGGACGAGACTCGCATCGACAGCCGCACGATACAGGGCGTGATGGCAGGCGAGGTGTGGTTCTGCTCGGGGCAGTCGAACATGGAGATGCCGCTCGGCGGCTTCTGGAACTGCCCTGTAGAGGGCGCGAACGACGCCATACTGCATTCGGCACGCTACAGCCATGCCATCCGTGTGGTGACGGTGCCGAAGGTTGACGCGCTCGTGCCGCAAGAGCGAGTTGGAGGCAGATGGGAGGTGTGCTCGCCGGAGAACGCGGCGAGATTCACGGCATGCGGATATTTCTTCGCGACGACCTTGGTTGACGCGCTGAATGTGCCGGTAGGCATCATCAACTGCTCGTGGGGCGGCTCGTGCGTAGAAGGATGGCTGCCGAAAGACACGCTGCTCACCTACCCCGACGGCCTGACACCAATCGACGACACTGACTACCACCGCAAGATGGTGATGTTCAACGGCATGCTCGCACCGCTTGCGGGATATACCATAAAGGGTTTCCTGTGGAACCAGGGCGAATCGAACGTGGGGAGAGAGAAGGAATATATCGACCGCTTCAAGACGATGACACGCCTATGGCGCAAGATGTGGCAGCAGCCAAACGATAAGCTGCCGATATACACTGTGGAACTGCCGCCATACCGATACGGCGACGTTGACGGCACATCGGCGGCTGACTTCCGCGCTGCACAGCATGAGATAGCGAAGCAGTTAGAGCACAGCGGCTGCGTCTGCACATCGGATTTGATTTACGAGCATGAGGTGGACCAGATTCACGGAGCGCAGAAACGGCAGATAGGCGAACGCCTCGCACTGCTCGCGCTGACACGCGACTACGGCATGAAAGGCGTAGCCGCCGACGCGCCGGAATATGAGGAATGTGTCGTGACAGACGCTGACGCGGCAGAGCAGGCTGTCATTGCAGGTACGGCGGTGGGAAACAACCCCAACGCGAAAGGCAAGGTGCTGCACTTGTATTTCTCTGATAGCTACGACGGCTTCGACCGCATGGCAGGCATAGAAGGCTTCGAGGCGCAGGACAGCAAGGGCGTGTGGCACAAGGCACTGGCATGGTCGTCGTCGGCATGGCAGAATGTGGCGCGGCAGGGATGCTTCATCGTTCTCGCCTGCCCGGAAGCTGACAGCATAAAGGCGGTGAGATACAGATACCACAACTTCACAATCGGCACGCTGCACAATATGCGCGGACTGCCTGTGGTGCCCTTCACGGCAAAGGTGGGAGAATAAGGAGTGTATCAGGAAGGAGAAGGCTAATATAGAACTAAATGCAGAAAAACAGAAAGACATGTGTTCACTTAAGTTAGTTATATATATAAGGTGTTGCATCGTGATGCTCCTTTGCACGTTGCCGTTGAGGGCAGCGGCAAACGGAGCTGATGCAGACAACACGCCGGCAACGCAATGCGGCACGAAGAAAGGCTGCTGCTGCCAGATGGCGGAGCAGGAGTTCGTGCGGACAGATGGCGGGAAGTTCTATATCGGGAAAGAGGAATACCGCTTCATCGGCACAAACTTCTGGTATGGCGCGATACTGGGCAGCACCGGCAAAGGCGGCAACCGCGAGCGGCTGAAGGCAGAGCTGGACGACATGCTGGCTCTCGGCATAGACAACGTGCGCATCCTGGTGGGCGGAGACGGACGCGACAGCATACCAAGCCATATCGCGCCGAAACTGCAGACGGCTCCCGGGGTGTATGACGAACAGCTGCTTGAAGGCCTGGACTATATCATAGCCGAACTGGAGAAACGCGGAATGCGCGCCGTGCTCTATATGAACAACGCATGGGAATGGTCGGGAGGATATGGCGCATACCTCGACTGGGTAGGCTTCTCTGCCGAGGTGGACAGCTCTGACGGAAAAGGGAAGAAATTCTTCAAGCAGACACCGGTGCCGTCAATCGACGGATGGTGGGAGTATATGCAATATGTGGGCAACTTCATGCTCAACGACGAGGCGAAGGCGCTGGCTGCGCAGCATGTCAGAAACATCGTGTCGAGAGTAAGCTCTGTCACGGGCAGGGCATACAAAGACTCACCGGCAATCATGGCTTGGGAGATAGCGAACGAGCCGCGATGCTTCGTCAACGACGAACTGCACAGGCGGAAATTCGTGGAATGGATTGACGAACAGTCAAGACTGATAAAAGCCATCGACCCAAACCACCTCGTCACGACAGGCTCGGAGGGCGTACACGGATGCGAGGAGAGCGTGGAACTGTTCCAGGCGATACACCGCCTGCCGTGCATAGACTATGTATGCATACACATCTGGCCGAACAACTGGGGATGGATAGGGAAATTCAACCAGAACTACGACGCTGAGAAAACCATCGCTGAAGGCGCGCCAGACCCTATCGTGGACAACGTGGGGGCGGCATGCGATTCGACAATGAGATATATACGCCAAGCCATAGAAGCCGTCAACACGACATACCGCGACAAGGACGGCGTGACACGCGACGGCAAGAGACCGATTGTCATCGAGGAGTTCGGCTATCCGAGAGACCGCTTCCTCTTCACTGCCGGTTCGCCGACAAAGGGACGCGACGCATATTACAAGACTCTCTTCGCTGCCATAGAAGACGGCACGGTGGCGGGATGCAACTTCTGGGGATGGGGCGGACGAGCCAAAGTCAGCCACACAATATGGCAACGATGGGACGACTATGTATGCGACCCCGCCCAGGAAGAGCAGGGACTGAACTCTGTCTTCGCTGCCGACACAACGACATTGGACATCATCAGGCAGTCGGTGGAGAGGATGAGATGCAGGATGAGACAAGAATGACAACATAAACAAAATAACAGAAAAAAAATGAAAAAGACATTTCTGCTTCTGATGCTGCTGCTCGCCATAGCACCAGCCACCGCCTTGGCGCAGATCATTGGAAAGAACATCACCGTCAGCGTCACACCCGACCACAAGGACTGGGTATATGCGAAAGGCGAGAAGATTGTGTTCAACGTGGATGTGCGCAAATCAGGCACGCTGCTCGACAATGCGGAGATAAGCTACGAAATGGGACCGGAGATGTATCCTACGGAGAAGAAAAAGCTGACTCTGAAGAACGGGACGACAAAGATAAGCGGAAAATTGATGCAACCGGGCTTCTGCAAGCTCAAGGTGACAGCACATGTCGCAGGGAAAGACTACGAGGCATGGTGCGCGGCTGCCGTGGCACCTGAAGAGATAAAGCCTAAGGCAGTATGCCCGAAAGACTTCGACGAGTTCTGGGCAAAGGCAATAAAAGAGGCACGATGGACTGCACTCGAACCGCATCTCGAACTGCTGCCGGAACGTTCAACACCCGACGTGACGACATATCAGGTGTCGTTCCAGAACGACAGATGGGGCAGACGCGTCTATGGCATACTCAACGTGCCGGCAAAACCAGGCAGATACCCTGCTCTGCTGAGAGTGCCGGGAGCGGGAGTGAGACCGTACGGAGGAGACGAATGGACGGCGAAGAAAGGTGTCATCGTGCTCGAAATCGGAATACATGGCGTGCCAGTGGTGAAAAAGCAGGCTTTCTACGACAACCTCTTCACGGCGGCTCTCGCCGACTACTGGCACAACGGCATACACGACAGAAACAGGAACTACTACAAACACGTGGTGACGGGATGCGTCAGAGCGGTGGATATGATAGCCGAACTGAAGAACATCGCATCGCTCGGCGTGGCATGGGACGAGAAGAACCTCGGCGTGACAGGGTCGTCACAAGGGGGATTCCTCACTCTTGCCACTACAGCACTCGACCCGCGCGTCAGCTGCTACGGCGCAGTCCATGCCGCAATGTGCGACCATGAGGCGTCACTCCACAAAGTGGCGTGCGGATGGCCACACTATTTCTACGACGAACAGAAGATGACAACGGCACAAGACATCGACGCGCGCATCGTTGCAGAGACACGCTACTACGACGGAGTGAACTTCGCGCGGAGAATCACCGTGCCGGGTTACTACAGCTTCGGATACAACGACAACGTCGTGCCGCCGACAACAGCATACGCCACATACAACGTGGCAGGAGGCGAGAAGACACTATCCCCCTACCCCATGACAGCCCATTTCTGGTATCAGGAGCAGTGGGACGAATGGCAGGCTTACCTGCTCAGTCACCTCGGAGTGAAATAAAAAAAAATACAGAAACATCACATACTTCTCTTCAATGGAAACAAGAACATTCGGACATTTCGATGACAAGAACCGCGAATACGTCATCACTAACCCCGCTACACCTTTCCCGTGGATAAACTATCTCGGCAACGAGGATTTCTTCGGCCTTATAAGCAACACGGCAGGCGGATATAATTTCTACAAAGACGCAAAGTTCCGCCGCATCACCAGATACCGCTACAACGGCGTGCCGATGGACAACGGCGGCAGATATTTCTACATCAATGACAACGGCACGGTGTGGAACCCCGGATGGAAGCCATGCAAGACGCCGCTCGACAGCTACGAGTGCCGCCACGGCATGAACTACACACGCATCACCGGCTCAAAGAACGGCATCGAGGCAAGCGTGCTCTTCTTCGTGCCGCTGAAGACATGGGCTGAGGTGCAGAAAGTGACGTTGCGCAACACGACAGACAAGAAGAAAAGCGTGAAGCTCTTCTCCTTCGCCGAATGGTGCCTCTGGAACGCCGCCACGGACATGGAGAACTTCCAGCGCAACTGGTCAACGGGCGAGGTGGAGATTGACGGAGCTGTCATTTATCACAAGACAGAATACAAGGAGCGCAGAAACCACTACGCCTACTACGCACTGACAAACGCAGAGATAGACGGATACGACACCGACCGCGAGACGTTCGTCGGGCTGTACAACGACTTCTCAGAGCCGCAATGCGTGATGAGAGGCGAGGCTGCAAACTCCCTCGCGCACGGATGGAGCCCCGTGGCGTCACATTATATTAAGGTGGAACTCGAACCAGGCGAGGCGAAAGACTTCGTCTTCCTGCTCGGATATGCAGAGAACGAACAGGACAAGAAATTCTCAGCTGAGGACATAGAACGCAAACGCAACGGTGAACTTATCTCGTCGCAGGCTTCTGACATCACACTCGTCAACAAGGCGAAAGCACGCGAGACAATCCGGCGCTTCGCAACCGTAGAGGCGGTCGATGCCGCTTTCACCGAACTGATCGCCATGTGGGACAGCCTCTTAGACAAATACGTCCTCACATCAGACGACGAACGCCTCAACCGCATGGTGAACATCTGGAACCAATACCAGTGCATGATAACGTTCAACTTCTCACGTTCAGCGTCATTCTTCGAGAGCGGCGTAGGCCGCGGCATGGGCTTCAGAGACTCCAACCAAGACCTCGTGGGCTTCGTACACCAAGTGCCGGCACGAGCACGCCAGCGTATCATCGACATCGCATCGACACAGTTCCCTGACGGCGGATGCTACCACCAGTATCAGCCACTGACAAAAAGAGGCAACAACGACATCGGCGGCGGATTCAACGACGACCCGATGTGGCTCATCTTCGGCACCGTGGCATACGTCAAAGAGACGGGCGACCTGTCTATCCTCGACGAGATGGTGCCATGGGACAACGAGCCCGGGACGGAGGTCACGCTCATGGAACACCTGCGCATCTCCTTCAACCACGTCGTAGAGAACCTCGGACCGCACGGGCTGCCACTTATCGGACGCGCCGACTGGAACGACTGCCTCAACCTAAACTGCTTCTCATGGGACCCGAACGAATCCTTCCAGACAACAGAGAACAACTCTGAGGGCTCGCAGGCAGAATCGCTGATGATTGCCGGACTGTTCGTCTTCTGCGGAAAGCAGTATGTCGAGCTGTGCAGACATATCGGCGGACACGAGGCGGAAGCCGACCGCGCACAGGAATGTATCGATGACATGGTGGAGGCTGTGAAACAACATGGATGGGACGGAGAGTGGTATCTCCGCGCATACGACTTCTACGGAAACAAGATTGGCTCTAACGAAAACAAAGAAGGCAAAATATTCATCGAGTCGCAGGGCTTCTGCACCATGGCTGCCATCGGTATAGAAGAGGGAATGGTGGATAAGGCACTCGACGCCTGCAAGAAACATCTCGACTGCGAACACGGCATGGTGCTGAACAACCCGGCGTTCACGACATACCATGTCGAAATGGGTGAGATATCATCCTACCCTGCCGGATATAAAGAGAACGCCGGCATCTTCTGCCACAACAACCCGTGGGTCATCATAGGCGAGACAGTGGCACACCGAGGCAACGACGCATGGGAGCACTACACCAAAATCTGCCCCGCATGGATTACAGACCAGCAGTTGCACAAAGTTGAGCCGTATGTCTATTGCCAGATGGTGGCTGGAAAAGACGCCGCAAAACCAGGAGAGGGCAAGAACTCATGGCTCACCGGCACTGCCGCATGGAACTGGCTGACCGTCACGCAGCACATACTCGGCATCAAACCGACATTCGACGGCATTGAGATAGACCCTTGCCTGCCTGAGACAATGAAAGGTTACAGCGTGCGCCGCGTCATCCGCGACACCGTCTTCAACATCACAGTGAACAACCCCGACGGCAAGCAACACGGCGTGAAAGCCATCACCGTTGACGGCAAGCCCGTCAGCGGCAACATCATCAAGGCGACACCCGGCACCCACACCGTCGTGGTGGATATGTAACAGCCTATGGTATTCGGCGACAGGTCGCCGAACACTGCCCCAAACAAAATAAACAACCATGACAACAATAAACAACGTCCGCTGCCACATCACCGCAGCACTTGCAATGCTCTCAATGGCTGATGCCGCCGCACAGCCCGCCATAGCGCGCGACGAAGCCATAGAAGCCAAAGTGGAGAGCGTGCTGAAGAACATGACACTCGACGAGAAACTCGGACAGATGATGGAAATCGACCTGCGCGCCGTCATGATACAGGACAAGAACGGAGCTTGGGTCATCGACCGTCAGAAACTCGATTCGATACACAGCAACTATAAGGTAGGCTCCTTTCTCAACACACCCGGACCGCAGGGCGTCACGGCTGCCGAATGGGAGAAAGTGATGCAGGTCGTGCAGGCTTCGGCACTGAAACACACAGGCATTCCTACCGTCTTCGGCGTGGACGAGAACCACGGCATGACATACACCACCGACGGCACCCTCATGCCGCAGAACATCAACGTCGGAGCCACCTTCAACCGCGACATCGCTATGAACGCCGCAAAGGTGACAGCCTACGAGACAAGGGCTTGCTCTGTGCCGTGGACCTACTCGCCCACCATCGACCTCTCGCGCGATGCTCGTTGGCCACGCTGCTGGGAGAACTTCGGCGAAGACTGCCTTGTCAACGCCGAGATGGGACGCGCCATGACAACAGGCTTCCAAGGCTCTGACCCTAACCACATCGGGCCATACAACGTCGCCGTGTCGCTGAAACATTTCATGGGCTACGGCGTGCCGCTGTCCGGGAAAGACCGCACGCCTGCCATCATCGCGCCGCAAGAGCTGAAAGAGAAACATTTCACGCCCTACAAAGCGTGCATCGAAGCCGGAGCGCTGACAGTGATGGTCAACTCCGGCAGCGTCAACTACATCCCCATGCACGCCAACCGCGAGATACTGACAGGATGGCTGAAAGAGGGTCTCGACTGGGATGGAATGCTCATCACTGACTGGGCAGACATCAACAACCTCTTCAACCGCGAACATGTGGCAAAAGACAAGAAAGAGGCATTGCGCCTCGCCATCAACGCCGGCATAGACATGATAATGGACCCCTACGACTGCAACTGCATCGCACTGTTGCACGAACTCGTTGATGAAGGCAAGGTGAAAGCCGAACGCATTGACGACGCCGTGCGCCGCATACTGCGTCTGAAGGCACGCCTCAATCTCTTCGAACAGCCGGTGCAGAAGCTGAAAGACTATCCTCTCTTCGCAAGCCAGCAGCACAAACAGGTGGCATACGACTGCGCAGCGGAATCAATGGTGCTGCTGAAGAACAACGGCGTTCTGCCTTTGACGCAAGGGAAACGCATAATGCTCACCGGACCTAACGCCAACTCGCTGCGCGCCCTCAACGGCGGATGGACATACACATGGCAGGGAAAAGACGTTGACGAGATTTTGAAGAAGCTGCAAGACGACACCGCCACACGCAAGGCAAAGCATGGAGGACCGTTCGTAAAGCCGAACACCATCTACGAGGCTTTCTGCAATGTCTTCGGGAAAGAGAACGTCACGCTCGACGCCACGCTCACATACAACAACGCCGGCAACTACGACGACGAGATTCTCTCCGACCCTACATTTGCTAAGGCGACTGAAGCGGCTAACAACGCCGACATCATCGTGGCTTGCATCGGCGAGAACTCATACACTGAGACGCCGGGCAACCTCAACGACCTCGCCCTCTCTCT
>CALZMB010000039.1 GCA_945788485.1 uncultured bacterium
TCAACGTGAACATCGACGGATGGGAAACCGACGGCAGAGACAATGGCGGTGTGGCGGAATGACGACTAACTGAAACATCACTAAAGAAAATGCGATTCTACACATTTATATATATGAGCCTCCTGGCATCGCTGTTTGCATCATGTTATGACAGTGAATGGTTTGGCGGAGATGCAGGCAAGGAGGTGCAGAGGATAGAACTGTCGGGCGAGATCGAACAGGTCGCCGTGACACGTGTCAACGACAACGGCTTTGCCGACGGCGACGTGATGGGTGTCTATGTCGTGGATTACAACGGCAGCAATGCCGGCAGACTGAAAGTCAGCGGCAACCGCGCCGACAACGTGCGCCATACGTTTGACGAGGAGAACCGGAAATGGATTCCGGCTTACGACATCTACTGGAAAGACAAGCATACGCATATCGACGTATATGGATATTATCCTTATGCAAGTCCGGAAAACATAGAGCAATATCCCTTCACCGTGCAACGTGACCAGAGCACGGCGGGCGCAGGCGGCGAGACAGGCGGCTACGAGGCGAGCGACTTCCTCTGGGGAAAGGCGGAGGATGTGGCACCGACAACGAGCGTGGTGAGGCTGACGATGTATCACCGCATGGCGTGCGCCCGCGTGACACTTGTCGAGGGCGACGGCTTTGCAGAAGGAGAGTGGGCGGCGACAGAGAAGCAGGTGCTTGTAGCAAACCTCGTGCGCGAGGCAAGCATAAACCTCGCCGACGGAACGGTGAGGACAAACGGCGGCGTGGAGCAGACCGCCACCATACCGGCGAAGACGGGCAACGAATGGCGCGCCATTGCCGTGCCGCAGACGGTGGAGGCCGGAACGACGATGTTCAGCATCACGATAGGCGGAGTGCCGTACAAGTTCAGCAAGAACGAGGCCTTCACATATACGGCAGGAAAAATCTCGAACTTCGCAATACGCGTGGACAAGAAGGCGGCAGAAGGGAAATATGCGCTCACCGTCATTAGCGAAAGCATCACGGCTTGGGAGAACGACCTCGTCAGCCACGACGCCACGGCGAGGGAATATGTCATCATACACTCGACGGCAGGACATCTCAAGGAAGCCATCACCGCAGCAGGCAAGGACTATACAAAGCTGAAGAACCTGAAGATTACGGGACAGATAAACCGGACTGACTTCTATTTCATGCGTGACGAGATGAGCCTTTTGCAGGCCTTGAACCTGAAAGAAGTGAGAATAAAGTCTGACGGGCGGAGTGACGTGTATAATCCGTCATATCCTGACGACCAGATTCCCGGCAGCGCATTCTTCTGGAGCTCGACAATGCAGGGAAAAGACCTTGTAAGACTTGTTCTCCCCGACACGCTAAAATCCATCGGAGACCACGCCTTCTACGGCTGTAAATATCTTACAGGGTCATTGGTTATCCCCGAAGGCGTTGAAGAAATACAAATGGGTGCATTCAATAACTGTACAGGATTGAATGGAACACTTAGTCTTCCAACCACACTAAAATATTTAGGTACTAAAGGAAATGACCCAAATAAAGAAACCGCAGACGAAGGTAATGATTATTACGGAGGAGTATTCCAAAATTGTAGTGGACTTGTCGGCGAGTTGATTCTTCCCTACAACCTTGAACTGATCAGAGGATATTGCTTCAGCGGCTGTAATGGTCTCACCGGCGAGCTGAGACTTCCCGACAAGCTGAGAAGGCTTGGCAATTGCGCCTTCAGCGGCTGTGAAGGATTCACAGGGTCTTTGTCTGTTCCGCAAGGCATACAGACCATTCCTTCCGAGGCGTTTAACGGATGCGGATTTGACGGCACCCTGCAACTTCATGACGGCATTACGAATATAGGGAACAACGCATTCTCCGGATGCCATTTCAAGGGCGAGCTTGTGCTGCCCAGACATCTCAGCGTAATTGCCAGCGAGGCTTTCTATGCAAATGACTTCTCCGGAGTTCTGAAAATACCATCCGGCGTGACTGCCATCGGCAAAAAGGCATTTGCCTACAACTGGAGACTAATGGGTGTCTTGGAGTTTCCCGACGGTCTTGAAAGCATCGGGGCAGGCGCGTTTGCACAATGCCGTATGCTGGAAGGCCTTGTCTTTCCGGAATCGATGGAGACCATCCGTAGCGACAACGACTGGGATGCAGGGGCGCAGGGCGCTTTCCAGAACTGTTACGGCATTGGCAGTATCGTATGCAAGGGGGAGATGCCGCCCACAATTTACGCCAAGACGTTCGACGGCGTAGCCAAGGACAACTTCACCCTCGAGGTGCCGGCGTATGCCGTACAGCAGTATCAGGCAGCAGCAGGCTGGTGTGATTTCAAGCGCATTGCCGCACATCACGAGCTGGTATGCCGCCCGTCCGTCGCCTGCGCCGTCAATACCGAGCACAGGCAGACACTCCTAATCGACGCCGAGGGAGAATGGGAGGTGGCGGACAAGCCCGACTGGTGCGAACTCTCGCAGACATCAGGCAACAAGAAGACCGAACTGACACTCACCATTAAGGAAATGCCGCAGGGGGCGGCAGACAGGAACGGCGAAATAGTCTTCCGGCTGGCAGGCAAGGACTACACCCACAAGTGCAGCGTCAGCCAGTACAACTACCAGTATGCCGAAGACCAGTGGCTCACTCTGCAGAAAGCCGCAAAAGGCAACAACGGCGGCATCAACATCGTGATTGTCGGCGACGGATACGACGCCAAGGAAATAGCGTCGGGGCAGTATCTCAAGGACATGCAGGACGGCATGGAGCATTTCTTCGGCATTGAGCCGTACAAGACCTACCGCGACTATTTCAACGTCTCGACAGCCTTCCCCGTGTCCACAGAATCGGGAGTAGGTTCTGTCAACACCATCCGCTACAACCGTTTCAACACCACATTCACGGGAGGCGTTGGTTTGAAGTGCGACTACGACGAGGTGTTCGGCTATGTGCTCAATGCCCCGACAGTCAATACGGACAACCTGTGCCAGACACTCGTCATCGTCATCCCCAACAGCACCGACTACGGCGGCATAACGATGATGTGGGAAGACGGATCCGCCATCGCCTTCTGCCCGAAGAGCACATACGGCTATCCGCTCGACACGAGGGGAGTGATACAGCACGAGGCGGGAGGACACGGCTTCGGCAAGCTCGGCGACGAGTATATCTACCACAATGCCTTCATCGATGCCTGCGGATGCGCATGCTGCGGACACACCGAAGCCGTGACGGCGGCACAGGCGCTCGGATGGTATCAGAACATCTCCGTCACAGGAAAGATGCACCAGGTGCCGTGGGCGCATCTCATTTTCGATAACAGATACTCTGACATCGTGGACATCTTCGAAGGAGCCTTCATGCACAGCCGCGGAGTGTACAGGTCGGAACAGAACTCGTGCATGAACAACGACATCCCGTACTACAGCACCATCTCGCGCGAGGCTATCGTGAAGCGTATAAAACAATATGCCGGAGAAACCTACTCGTTTGAGGATTTCGTGAAGAACGACAAACGCGATGCAGGCACCGCGACACGCGCTGCCGCACCATGGACAGGATATGCGGCAGGCGGACACCGACACGCCCCGCAGGTAATGAAAGGAAGCCCGCTGGCGTCAAAACGACTGAAGGTTAGGGAAAGGAAGAATAAAAGAAGATAAGAAGTTATGCTGAACAAGACATTATATATATGTATGGCGCTGGCGGCGGCGGCTCTCGCCTCATGCTCGTCAGACGACGACACCCCCGCGACAACGGAGGGTGCGGGAGAGAACGTGATCAGAATCGATGCACGACATCCCGCAGCGACAAGGGCGACGGCATCAGCCTTTGAGGAAGGAGACAGGATAGGGCTGTTTGTAGCCGATGCGCAGACACCCCTCGAACTGTCGGGAAACCTTGTCAACAACGAAGAGGTGACACTGCGGGCAGGAACATGGACAACGGAACGCAGACTCTATTGGGACGACGGCACATACAACGCTTACGCCTACTATCCGTATATGGATGTGAAATCGGTTGACGACCAGCCTTTCAGCGTCGCCACCGACCAGACGACACCGCGCAACGGAAACGCCCCGGGCGGATACGAAGCCAGCGACCTGCTGTTTGCGTGTACGACAGATGTGACGGCATCGACATCGCCCATAACGCTGAGGTTCAGGCACATCATGAGCCGCCTGACCGTCAGGCTTGTCAAGGGAGAAGACTTTGAAGGCGAGATGCCAACAGACGCCAAGGTCTTTGTACACAACACCGTGCCCGCTGCAACCATCGACCTCGATGCCGGAATAGCGACAAGGGAGACGAAGGGCGGGAGACACACCATCAGGGCACGACAAGAGAGCGACTATATGTTTGCCGCCATCGTCATACCGCAACGCATCGACAACCGCATGCCACTCGTTGAGGTGGTGATGAAAGGCGTCAGCTATCTCGTAGAAAGCAAGTTCCTGTTCAAAGCCGGGACAAACCATCTCGTCAATGTCATCATCTCCGACAACCCGGAACAGGTGAAGATTGAAGTGGGCGGAGAAACGGGCAACTGGCAGTGAGACAACAAAATGACCGGAACATGACAAAGAGACTGATATATTCGCTTGCCGTTCTCGACATTTTGCTCTTGGGCGTGGCAGTGGCGGTGTGGCAGATGCCGTCACATTCTGCCGACACGCACCACGACGAGGACACCATTGTCCACGAGATGAGACACATCTATGTTGATACCGTGCTGAGAATGGAGGACCAGCCCACCATCATCCCCGACAACACAACGGCGGCAAAAGGCGGACAGACCGCTGCTCCGCCGCGGAGAGAGATAAGGGCTGACATCTCGCAGATTGCAAAAGGCAACCCCTTCTATCACGAAGCGGCAAAGGTGACGGGCGGAAAACTCGAAGAGAAAGACGCCGGGAACAGGAAGATGATTCTGAACTACTGCGAGCACCTACGCACATCATACACGACGAAAGACATCGACTTCATACGCCAGGTGATGAGCGACAAAGCCCTCATCATCGTGGGCAACGTGGTGAGCGACGCGAAAGGCACGCAGACCGTGGAAGGCGACGAACGCGTCACGTTCACGCTGAAGACGAAGGCGGAATATCTCGCACGCCTCGAACAGGTGTTCGCCGCAAACAGGAAAATCGACGTGACGTTCTCAGACTTCACCATCATGCGCCATCCCACCATGGAAGGCATCTACGGTGTCACACTGAGGCAGCGATACAAGAGCGACAGATATGCCGACGACGGATGGCTCTTCCTGCTTTGGGACTTCCGCAACCCATCGATGCCGATGATTCACGTCAGGACATGGCAGCCTCGGCAGACGGTGACTGACGACAACGAAGTGATTGGCTTGCATGATTTCAATCTTCAATAAAAATTGTTCTTTTATGATAAGAATACAGAGACTTTGCATGGCACTGATGCTGCTGGCTGCCGCACATGCCGTCATGGCACAGAAGTTTGAGGTGGCTCAGGTGAAGACGATGAAGAACGATGTCAGCGCCTTCATCTCTCCCGTGCGTGACCTCAACGGGCAGGCGTGCGCTCTCATACGCGTCGAAGCCCCGGCGGACTTCGCCTTCTCCACACCGTTGGGCATCGTGAAACGGCAGGACGAGGTGGGAGAGATTATGCTCTATGTGCCGCACGGCACGAAGATGCTGACCATAAAACATCCGCAATGGGGCATACTGCGCAACTTCCAGTTCGCACAACCTCTTGAGAGCCATCTATGCTATGTCATGAAAATAAACTGTCCGCAGCAGCCGGCAGAAGAGATACACGACACACTCGTCATAACCGAGACGCGCATCGACACCGTGACGGTCGAACGGCGGCGGACGCCCGTCCCACTCGCCCTGCACGTCATGCTGACAACATCGATCTACAAAACCGGAGCGTCGTGGGGCTTCATGCTGGCGTGCATGAAACGGCACGGAGCCTTTCTGCACGCATCGACCGACTTCCGCTCGACAGGAGACATAAGGATTGAAGTCAACCGCAACGGTATGCCGACTGACGGGTCGGGCATTATGCCTTACTATACAGGCAATGCGAGACACTGCAACTATATGGTCACTGCCGGACTGACCCACCGCATCACACGGAACATAAACATCCTCGAAGGCGGAGGTTACGGGAAAACCGCCACATCATGGCAACTCGCCGAAGAAGAAGGCGGTGGATATGCCCTCAACCAAGGACTTACGCACAAAGGATGGGCGGCAGAAGCTGGCGTGATGTGGCACGACGCACGATGGACGGTAGCAGCGTCGGCATCCACACTGAAATTCAAACAATGGCAGATGAACATCGGCATCGGCATAACACTCGGAAAGAAATGACACACAGCAGACTGCACCTCCCTATCATTACGCTCATGACGGTCATGCTCGTCTCTTGCGGCGAATATGACATCCCGCTGCACGGTGTGCCGCAGATGAGGATGGCTGACGCCACAGACATCACCCGGACATCCGCCGTCGTACACGCATCGGTCGGAACGGCACGGAACGACCGCCTGACATTTGAATACGGGGAAGAAGGCAGCACACCACGCCACACACCACCGCTGACCGTAGCGGGCGACAGCGCACATGCCACACTCTCAGACCTGCGGCACGCAACGACATACGTCTGCCGCCTCGTCTCCGACAACGGACGCACAAAGGTCGCAAGCGACGAGATACGCTTCGCCACGCTGCCGAACTCTCTGCCAAAGGTGTCGCAACTGAAACAGCTGGCAAAGGGTCCCACAAGCGTCATCGTGGCATACAACATCACGGACAACGGCGGCGAGCAGATTCTCTCCTCCGGATGCAAAGTCCATAACACCGTGACCGGGCAGACCGTCAACCGCCCCCTGCCCTCGCCCATCGACGAAAACGCAGAACAGAGGCTGGTCGTAAGCGGACTGGAGAGAACAACGACATTCAGAATCACACCCTACGCGACAAACAGCGTAGGAGAAGCGACGGGCGGACATATCACCCTCACCACAGACAACACCATTTCGCTTGGCTATGGCGGGAACCTCGCCGACATCATGCTGAACGACAACACACACTATCAGACGCTGTCTCTCAGCGGGGCGATGAACGGCGACGACTTCAGATGTCTGCGCGACATCAAGGCGGACAGTCTGAACCTTGCCGACGTCAGCGTCATAGAAGGCGGAAAAGAATATGCCCCGTCACGCTACACAAAAAACGACATCATCGGCTACGGGATGTTCTCTGAAATGAATGTCACAGACATCACCCTGCCCCTGTCTGCCGTGGCAGTAGAAGAACAGGCATTCAAGAACTGCAGCCGCATCACTGCCATCACGATGCCCGCCGCAGCAGCAGACATACTGCCCAGCGACGGCTGTCCGGCACTGCAGCAGATCACAGTGCCAGAAGCAAACGACAGCTACAGATCAATCGACGGAATACTCTACGACAGAGACGTGACAAAGATTGTATGGATGCCGCTCGGGAAGACAGGGACAGTCGAACTGCCGTCGTCAATAACCTCTATCGGCGATTACGCCTTCCGCGGATGTATGTTCACGTCATTCATCATGAGCAACAGCGTCACAGACATCGGACAAGCCGTCTTCTATGGCAGCAGAGTGGAAAAGGCGGTGATGTCCGACGCGCTGAAGACACTGCCGACAGCAACATTCCAGCATTGCTCGTCGCTCGAAGAAGTCCATCTCGGCACAGCGACAGAACTGCTCGGAGAATATATCTTCGACGGAACAAAGACAAGGAAGATATACGTCACGGCGGCATATCCGCCGGTTTGCAACGCACACACATTTGCCACAACCGACGGCTACGACATCTGCCAGAACTGCACGCTGTATGTACCGGCGGCAAGCCGCGCCGCATACAGAAGCCATCCACGATGGGGACAATTCAAAACAATCAAAGAGATAACAACCAACACATCAGAGAAATGAACACACCGGAAATAGAAGAACTGAAAACCCTCGTCGAGAACAAATATCGCCGAAGACTGTCAACCACAACAGACTTCGAGGAATTCTCGATAGAACTGAAACGGAAGACAACGAAAGAACTCTCCAGCTCCACACTGAAAAGAATATGGGGATATGTCAACGACAGCCATAAGACACGCAAATACACACTCGACATTCTCGCAAACTATGTCGGGCACGACAACTTCGACGCATACGTGGCATGGCTGAAAACCAGCACACGCTACAACTCGTCGTTCTTCAATGCATGCCAGATACTGAGCAGCGAACTGCAGCAAGGACAACTCATAGAGATTGGCTGGCGACCCAACCGGCTTCTGCAACTACGGTATCTCGGAAGCAGCAGATATGAGGTGACAGAAGCAAAAAACAGCAAAGTCATGGTGGGCGACAGATTCATAACAGGATGTTTCATCAAAGGGCAGCCGCTCATACTTCCATTCATCGAACGCGACGGAGAGAAAACACCGCCGTTTGTAGCAGGACGAAACAGCGGCCTCAATATGCTGGTTATCCTAAAGGGTGATTCTATAAATTCGCTTTGTTAGATTTTGAGATTGTTTTCGAGGACAAATTGAAAGTTGGAGAGGGAGCGTAGCGGGCTACGTGACCGATACGACTTGCAATTTGAACCGAAAAGAATCCAAAAGATGACAAAACGTTAAACCATGATATTAAACCTTTTTTGGCGGTGGGAATTTATAGAACCACCCTAAAACACGAGAAATGACAACAGACAACAAAATCTCATCCGGATTCACAGAAGATATAGGCATGATGATAAACGACATGTCCATCGTATCGCAGACATTCACCGACATAAGCGAATGCTACACCTCGAAATCCGGACACGCACGCATCTTCTCCGCCAAACGCTTCGGCAAGCGATACATGCTGAAATGCCTGAAGGACGATTTCCTCATGACACCTGCCTACAGACTGGCACTAAAAAAGGAGTTTGAAATCGGTGTGCAACTCGACCATCCGAACATCTGCCACACACTCAGCATGGAAGAGGTGCAGGGCATAGGACCATCCATCGTCATGGAATATGTCGATGGAGAGACACTTGACGTGTTCATGCAGGAAGGCAGACTGACAAAACAGCTCGCGAAGAAATTCGTGGCACAGCTGACCGACGCGCTCGCATACATGCACAACAAGCAGATTCTGCATCGCGACCTGAAGCCGTCGAACATCATGGTCACACACCATGGCAACAACATACGTCTGATAGACTTCAGCCTATCGGACAGCGACACATTCAACATATTCAAAGCACCCGGAGGCACGACAGGATACATCGCGCCGGAACTCATGCTTCCGCACGCATCGGCAGACATACGCTCAGACATCTACTCACTCGGAGTCCTCATGGCACGGATGGCAGAACAATGCAGAGACAGACAAATGAAACGCGCCGCATACGCATGCATGAACCGCGACCCGGAAAAACGGCCTGCCAACATGGCTGAAGTGACTATAAAGCCAACAGCTACCGTTGCAGAAATCATAACAATCATCCTGCTAACCGCGACCGCCGTCATCCTCGCGACATTCATCGGTACCAGACTTGTCAGCCCATGATGGCAGGCAGGTGTGCATAACCGTCTTCCTCTCACGCCCACATACCATAGCCGGAGATGACTTTTGAATGATTTTCAGGGTTTTTCTTGGAGATATGAATATTATGTCGTAATTTTGCCGATGAAACAACCCCGCCATTCAAAACACAGACGTCATGGAAGGAAAAACAGCAATACAGAAGGCCAAACGCATACCGTACGGAATGATGAACTTTGCGGCTATCCGTGAAGACAACTATTATTATGTGGACAAGACAAGGTTCATAGAGGAGATGGAACAGTCAAACCGCTTCTTCTTCCTCATCAGGCCGCGACGCTTCGGCAAAAGCCTTACTATGTCCATGCTCCACCACTACTACGACATCAATGCCGCAGACAAGTTCGAACGGCTCTACGGAGACCTGCATATCGGAAAGAATCCTACGCCCGACCATAACAAATACCTTATTATATATCTGAACTTTGCCGTCATCAACGCAGACCTGGGGAACTACCGCAACGCGATGGATGCCATATGCAACACGGAATTCAACTATTTCTGTGATGTATATCAAAAATACCTGCCCGAGGGTATAAAGGAAGAGATGAACAAGAAAAACGGTTGCGTAGAGCAACTCGACCATCTGTACCGTGAGGCGCGGAAGACAAATGCGAAAATCTATCTCTTCATCGACGAGTACGACCACTTCACCAACAACATCCTTTCTGATGCCACACGCCTCGCAGAATACAAGGCGGAGACACACGGGACAGGGTATCTCCGAACGTTTTTCGACACGATAAAGTCCGGAACATATTCCTCCATCGAGCGGGTATTCGTCACAGGTGTCAGCCCCGTGACACTCGACGACCTCACAAGCGGATTCAACATCGGCACCAACTATTCGCTCTCCTACAAGTTCAACGAAATGGTGGGATTCACACAGAAGGAAGTACGCGACATGCTTACCTACTACTCACAACACTATGACTTCCACAACACAGTTGACGAAATCATCGAAATCATCAAGCCATACTACGACAACTACTGCTTTGCAAAGGAAGCGTACGGCGAGACAACGATGTACAACTCGAACATGGTGCTGTCTTTCATGTACAAATACTTAGACAACAAATGCAGAATTCCGGATGATTTGCTTGACGAGAATATACGTGTAGATTATAACAAGCTACGTATGCTCATCAGAAAGGACAAAGACTTCTCAAACGACGCTTCCGTCATACAGACGCTCGTCTCACAAGGCTTCATCACAGGAGAACTGAAAAAAGGCTTTCCCGCAGAGAACATCGCCGACAACGACAACTTCATAAGCCTGCTCTACTATTTCGGACTTGTCACCATAGGCGGAATACACAGGGGAAGGCTGCGCTTCGTCATCCCGAACGAGGTGGTGCGCGAACAAGTCTATACCTATCTGCTCGACAACTACCACGACAACCATCTTGAAACAGACACATATCTACTCGCACAGCTGGAAGAGAACATGGCATACGACGGAGACTTCAAACCATTCTTCCGATATATCGCAGACAGCATACACACCTACGCCTCACAACGCGACAGACAGAAAGGAGAGGCTTTCGTACACGGCTACACACTCGCACTGACAAGCCAATGCCGTTACTACAGGCCCGTCTCAGAACTCGACAACCAGGGAGGATACGCAGACATCTTCCTCCGACCGAGACACGAAGTGTTCAGCGACTTGGAACACTCATACATCATCGAGCTCAAATACCTCAGAAGCAACGCATCCGACAACGAGACAAAAAACGCTGCCCAACAGGCAAGACAACAGATATGCAGATATGCGGACACGGTAAACGTCAACGATAACATCGCCGACACACAACTGCACAAAATCATCGTCATATATCGCGGCGTAGAAATGGTGGAATGTGAAGAGATAACGGCAGATCCAAAGACAATTCTCCAATAAAACCATAGAAAAAAAATGCACACCAGATTATCAGTGAAAAAGCCCCGTTTCCTTCCGGGCGACATAATCAAAGCCTTTCGAGGAGTGTACTTCCACTTCGGAGTATATGTAGGCAACGGGAAAGTAGTGCATTTCTGTTCCACCGGCGCCAACGAGCTTGACCCTCACTCGGCAGATATACAGGAAACAACGTATGCACGGTTCTCGAAAGGAGACACTGTGACAGTGGACAATATGGAGATGGCGACATACGGACGAGAGCAGATAGTGCAACGGGCACGCTCCATGATAGGGACAAAGCTGGGGACATACAATCTGCTGAGCAACAACTGCGAGCATTTCGCAAACTGGTGCAGATGCGGCAAACTCGTCTCACACCAGAGAACATTTGTCGATGCATTATCAAACTTGATGCTGACGCCAGGTTCGACAATAAGAATAATGAAAGACGTCGCATTCAATATTTTCGGGAAGACAGAGAAAGAAATAAATGATTTGTACAAGAACACAAAACATATATAAACAGATTTCACACCCCCGCGACCCAAAGATACAAATAGGGTAATCTCAATAGAACCCACAAAACATAGGTGGGTTCTATAAATGCGCTTTGTCAGATTTTGAGATTGTTTTTGAGGACA
>CALZMB010000040.1 GCA_945788485.1 uncultured bacterium
GATACGGCCGTACAAATAGTTGCAGAAGACGGCAAGCACAGCCTTATGCCCTCATCATGAACACATAAAGCAAGCGGGCAAAGCCATACACCTGGTTTTGCCCGCTTCTGTGTTATGCTTGACAATTCAGAGCCCTCAGGCAGGACATCGTCGCCGAAAGCTCAATATATCTTCACGTCGGAGATGACCTGCGCTCCGACGGCGATGTTGAGCTTGTTTTTCAGTGATGTGCGCATCATGTTGAGGTCGGCTTTCAGAGCCGGATGGTCAATTTTCACCATCAGCGTCTGGTTTTTTATGAACTTCTCGCGGGTGTATCTCGCCACAGTCTCCCCCGCCACTTCGTCCCACGCGTTTACCAGACGTCGCTGCAACAGCGGCGTCTCAAGCCCTTGCATCCTCAGCACCTGCATCACTATGTCGCTTGCAATGCGCTCCTTACGTTTTCTCATTTCTATGTTGTTCTTTTTCAGGACCTCACGCAGGCAGGATTACGTCCCGCCTTCTACACCTCAGTTATGACACCCTCCTCGACATGGAAGATGCGGTATTCCGGCTTCGCGTGTCTGAGAATGTCGTCAAGATGGTCACGGTTGGTGTCTGTGATGAATATCTGTCCATAGTTGTCGTCAGCCACCAGTTTCACAATCTGCTCTACCCGGCTTGCGTCGAGTTTGTCGAAGACATCATCGAGAAGCAGTATGGGCGCCGTCTGTCTTGCCGTCTGTTTCAGGAAGTCGTATTGCGCGAGTTTCAGCGCGATGGCGAACGTCTTGCCCTGTCCCTGGCTTCCTTCACGTTTCAGCGCATATCCGTTCATCATGAGTTCTATGTCATCGCGGTGTATTCCGTGCAGCGAATAACCCATGATGCGGTCTTTCTGCCTGTCTCTTCGTATGACATCGATGAGCTGTCCTCTTTGGCAGTGCGACACATAGTTCAGAGAGATGCTCTCCCTCTCTGCGGATATGAGAGCGTAAATGCGCTCCACCTTTGGCGTCAGCATCTCCACGAATTCCTTTCGCATGGCGTACACCGCTTCTCCTTCGCGTGCCATCTCCTCTTCCCAAAGCTCCATGAGCGTTGGGTCTGGCTCGTTTTCCATCTTCAACAGCGCGTTGCGTTGCTGCAAGGCGTTGTTGTATCTGATGAGCGAATCCATATATCCTGGCCTCGACTGCGCTATGACGACATCCATCATCTTGCGCCGGCCCTCGCTTCCCGAATCGATTATCGATGTGTCAGCGGGCGAGATGGTGATGAGCGGAATCAGCCCGATATGTTGCGACAGACGTTTATACTCTTTCTTGTTGCGTTTGAAATGCTTTCGCGAGCCGCGTTTCATCCCGCAACAAACCTGTTCCTCGTCACCGTGCTCGTCTTCATACACCGCGTCGATGAGGAAACATTCCTCGCCGTGTGTTATCATCTGCGAGTCAAGTCCGCCCGTCGCGCTTTTGCAGAACGAGAGATAGTAGATGGCATCGAGCACATTCGTCTTGCCCATGCCGTTGCTGCCAATGAGACAATTAATCTTCGGAGACAGCTCAAGAGATGCCTCGCGTATGTTCCGGTAATTGATTATAGACAGCTTTTTCAGTATCATTTCGCCAAATTTTGGCACAAAGTTAATCTTTTTCAGCGTAAAAACGAAAAAAAACGGCTATAAATTTCAGTATCTGAGATAAATTCAGTAATTTTGCCACGCAATTGTGCGCACACCTCTGCATATATTTCACAGCATGCCGTCAGACACCGTCCGCATCGCGGCGCAAGATGTCCTGCGACAGCAAAGGAAGCGACGTGGTGAAGCATGAAAACATAACAAGCAACAAAAAAAAACATAATACAATAATGGCAAAAACAATGAATCAGCAGACTCCAACAGAAGAGTCTATCTCAAAGATGGAAGCATTCGTGCTCAAGTACAAGAAAGTTATCAGCATCGCTGTCGTAGCGGTAGTCGTAGTGGTAGCAGGTGCGCTCCTCCTCAACAACTTCTACCTGAAGCCACGTGAGGTTGAAGCAAGCACAGCAATAGCAAAGGGACAGGAGCTCTTCGCTCAGGAGCAGTTCGAGAAAGCCCTCAACGGCGACGGCGCAGGCTACATCGGCTTCCTGAAAGTCATCGACCAGTACGGCTGCACCGATGCCGGCAACCTTGCAAAGCTCTACGCAGGCCTCTGCTACGCCCAGATGGGCAAATGGCAGGAAGCCGCCGACAAACTCGACAGCTACTCTCCTGCTGACGACGCAATGGTGTCACCAGCTGCAATAGCCGCTCTCGGCAATGTCTATGTGAGCCTCAACCGCATCGACGACGCTGTCAGCAACCTGAAGAAGGCAGCAAAGATGGCTGACGCGAAAGCATCTACAGGCCGCAACATCTCTCTCTCGCCGCAGTTCCTGCTCCAGGCAGCAGAGCTTCTTGAGAGCCAGGGCAAGACAGAAGAGGCAAACGCAATCTACAAAGACATCAAAAAGAACTACGTAGGCTCTGCTATCTATAGAAGCATAGACAAATACATAGAGCGTACAACAAAATAATGGCAACCCGCAATTTCTCCGACTACGACCGCACGAAAGTGCCCAACGCCGAGAACATGTGCTTCGGCATCGTGGTCTCAGACAGCAATCCCGAGGTGACAGAGGCTCTCCTTGAAGGTGCAGTGAGCACCTTGGAGGGCTATGAAGCCCTTCCGGAGAACATCCATGTGAAGCATGTGCCCGGAACGTTCGAACTGATTTACGGCGCACGGCAGATGACGCTGAACGACGGCTACGACGCCGTCATCGCCCTCGGCGCTGTCATCCGCGGCGAGACACCGAGCTTCGACTGCACCTGCCACGGCCTTTCGACCGGTTTCGCACAGCTCAACGCCACCTCATCAGTGCCTGTCATCTTCGGCATACTCACCACCAACACCCTGCAACAAGCCCTCGACCGAGCCGGAGGAAAGCTTGGCAACAAAGGCGAAGAGTGTGCTGTCAACGCGATAAAGATGGCGAAGTTCTGACACGGATGCCATCATACAATCCCCCATACACTGTCTGCATGACATTAAAAGAAATTTTTGAACAACACACGTTTGACATCATCTTCTCTGAACTCACGGAAATGATGCACGAAATAAGTCGTAAGCGTCCTGCCATCAAGGAGGCTTACGACTTTCTTATATCCCTTGCGCCCGTCGCATCGAAGAAGCGCATAGTATATCAACTGCTTGAAGACGAGGAGACGGACGACTGCTTCGTCGGTGCTGCCGACACTTGTTTCCAAGCCCAATGGAATGTCATCATAGGGAAAGAGGTTGTGCGCGACGATGTCGAAATCTCCGACCTTGAGATAGCGACAAACGCTTTCCTCTGCATCCTGCTGCTCGGCTATCCCCCGCGACGTTTTGCCGAACTGCACGACGAGCTGCTCGAGATGCTGTCTTAGCTCCGACGCGCCACACCCCACGACACTAACAACCACGACCAGAACCTCTGGAAAACCAACTGTCATGAAAAAATCCGGACCATTCATCGCGCTTCTCCTCCTTGCCGCCACATTCTCTGCGTGCGAGGAGAAGAAAGAGAAACAGACCATCATAGTGCCTCCGCCGGCAAAAGAGGTGAAGCACGGACCGCAGAAAATGCCCGACACATCGCAGAAACGCGACATCGAATGGCAGGGCGGCAACTACACCATCAGCATTCTGCGCACCGCAGACGAGAGCCTGCCCCTCACAAAAGACGAAGAGGGCAACGCATACTACGACAACACGATACACGTCCGCATACAACGCGCCGACGGCAGTGATGTCCTTAACAAGACATTCACGAAGACATGGTTCGCATCATGTCTCCAAGGCACAGCCACATACCGCGACGGCGCGCTGCTCGGCATCGTCTTCGACAAGATAGACGGCAACCGCCTCATCTTCGCAAGCAGCGTCGGCTCGCCCGACTTCCGCAGCGATGAGTTCGTGCCCATGACGATGACAGTCGATGCGAACGGCAACATCTCCGTACACCTCGACACGAAGATGGACACCAACAGCGGCGACGAGACTGACGACGACGATGGCGTATAGCCCCGCGCCCCGGTCCATAGAAGCCTTAGCCAGCATCATGCCGTCATGCCCGCCGCAGTGCAGAAACGCAAACAGGGATGCCTGAGATGCAGCGATGGCAACATCCAGGTTGCAGCAAAGACATAGAGAGACATACTGACACGAAACGAAGAACCGACCGCCGGCAGTGCGTGAGACTGCTGACGGTCGGTTTCTTTGTCTGCATGAGTTCGGCAGGAGGCTGCGGGGCAGTGCCGCCGGGATTATTCCTCGTCTGGGATGATGAGTTTGCAGGAGATGGGTGCGTGTTGAACTTGAACGTTGCTTTAGACAAGTTCTACGATGGCAGCAAACTATTAATAAAAGCCCTGAATGAAGCGCATCTGCCAGAATTGCGCAACGCTTCATAGTCATCTGCCGTTAATGAAGCCAGGAATGACATATAATCACCCTCATGTTTGGCGTAAGTTGCATTCACTGCCTGATATATCTTCTGAACCTTATTGTAAGGGTGATAGACAGTCTCCTCAAAATCAGATTTGCAATCCACGCCAGCTGTCGCGAAAACCTCTTCCGGCTTTCCTCCTTTGGATACAATAAAATTGTTCAGCAGCGCCAACATCCATGCTTCAAATTCCATAATAGCAAAATGAAGCCTTGTATCAACGCCCTCAAACCGTATCAGTTCTGACTGCACCCTGTACATCTCGTCTATCAGCTCACGGTCAATTACCTGTTGCCGGGTGCAGATATTATCATAATCTGCACCAAACACATCACGAAGCCCGATGATAATATCGTATCCCTGCTTTGTCAGATTAGGGATATCGTTCTTCAGCTTAGAGATTACGCGATTATCATTGTTGACATTGACAATCTGGAAATAAGTATCCGAACTCTCGTCTCCCTGAACAGGATATTGCACATATTCAAAATCATCAGAATTCAAGTTGATACACCGGAAACCTATAGCCTTAGGGTCATAGTTTGAATATTTGCAAAGCACGTCAGCCACGAAGAGCATCTCCGCTTTTCCTTCTACATATACTGCGTACTTCATTTCTCCTGATTCAAATAGCTATCAATAAAGTCTGATGAGAATAAATCAAAGTTGCTCAATCCTGTCATTCTGAACCTGCGAAACAAATCGTGATTCAGAGACTGATTGATGGCACTTACCTTATTGCCTTTTCTTCTAAGCACCTGCCAGTTTGCGATATCCACCACATCCATCAAGAAAGCGTCGTTCGAGCTGGCAATCAACTGCAGGCCATTCTGTGCACAATCCTCAAAAACAATCTTTCCCAAGTCTGTAGAACGACGATAATCAAGGCCTTCGCCCATATCATCTATCAGCAGCATGGTAAGTTTCTTGTTGTGCTTGACAACAGCAACGAAGCACAACAGATAAAGAGTTCTCAGCATACCGTTCGACAGCTGCATGTCAACCATCTCGTTTGCAATAGATCTTTCTTTGAGTTGCACGAGTCGGACACCATTCGCAGCCTCTATGGTTCTTATGCCGGATATGTTATAACCCAATTCTTTTGCATCAGCCAGAACCTTTTTCGTCTCAGCAGGCGACAATGCATCGACCAATTCGCTGAAACTATACGGATTGACAGACTTGCCTGTGCCAATAATTGTGAAAGGGTTGATGTCAGAGCAAGACACAGAAGTGACTCCCTCCACCCAACGCATCAGCTGCTCTATCTCCGGATAAAGGTCTTTGTCACGACGAATCTGTACCACTAATCTTTCAGACGGCGGATTAATCTTTGTGTTCTCGTATCTGGCGGTGGCTTTAGTGCGTTTTATCAGCATAACACCATTTACTGTCAACATCTCCTTTTCAACAACTCCGTTATTAAGTCTGAAGCTATAATCCATCTTCCAATCCGGATTAGCCAGGTCTCCAAACTTCAGATTAGCTTCAAACGTGCGAATGTTCAAGAAAGTATCTTTCATCTGCATGAAAGAAGTTACATTCTGCAAAGCCCTGATAGTACGTGTCTTGCCTGTAGCATTACGCGCGACAAGCAAGTTTACAGTTTGCAGCGGGGACAACTCCGTGAGTTCCCACCCCTGCTCTTTATATCCGAAAGAAGAAAGCATCATAACTTTCAAAAATGAGGCGGGGCTATACATTCCCACCGTTGAAAAGTTCAGTTTATGGGCAAGGCGTTTTGTCACCTTGATAAATCCGTTTCGGGCATAGCATCATGCAACACCACACCTGTTATTATATATCTGTTCGCAAAATTACGACTTATATTCCATATTTGCAAATTTTTTCTCGATTTTCTTTTTCTCAGACCTGCATGTGCCGTTAGTATCAAAGCAGGGTGTTTCCTTATTATTTCACCTAATGAGAAGCAATGTCCTCTGAGCGACAGACAGGATTGCCGAAAACGCCAACCGACCGCCGGCAGTGCGTGAGACTGCTGACGGTCGGTTTCTTTGTCTGCATGAGTTCGGCAGGAGGCTACGGGGCAGTGCCGCCGGGGTTATTCCTCGTCAGGGATGATGAGTTTGTAGCCCTTGCCGTGGATGTTGATGATTTCAATCTGCGGGTCGTCCTTCAGATGCTTGCGCAGCTTGGTGATATAGACATCCATCGAGCGTGCGTTGAAATAGTTGTCGTCAATCCAGATGGTCTTCAGCGCGAAGTCACGCTGCAGAATCTCGTTGGCGTGGCTGCAGAGCAGGGCGAGTAGCTCGTTCTCTTTTGTGGTGAGTTTTGTCTGTTTCTCGCCGATGGAGAGCAGCTGTTTCTGTGTGTCGAACGTGAAGTTGCCCACTTTGTAGATAGAGCTTTCCTTGTTCTTCTTTCCGCGGACGCGGCGCAGGATAGCCTCAACACGGAACACCAGCTCTTCCATCGAGAACGGCTTGGTGATATAGTCGTCGGCACCGATTTTGAAACCTTCGAGTATATCTTCTTTCAGCTGTTTCGCTGTGAGGAAGATGATGGGCACGTCGGCGTTCGACTGGCGTATCTCGTGTGCGAGAGTGAAGCCGTCTTTCTTCGGCATCATGACATCAAGGATGCAGATGTCGTACTTCTGTTTTGTGAAGGCGCGGTAGCCAGCCTCTCCGTCGGGGAAGAGTTCTGCGCTGAAACCTTTTGCCTGCAGATATTCACGGAGCAGCATGCCGAGGTTCTCGTCGTCCTCGCAAAGCATGATTTTGATGTTGTCTTCCATATTCATAGTCGTAAAGTATTTAGAGTGTTATTGATTTCTGTTGCCAATCAGTTGGTCACGTCGTTTCTTCTTTGATGACGGGGATTTGTATCGTGAATGTCGTGCCTTCGCCGAGTGTCGATTCGACGGAGATTTTCCCCTTGTGCAGATCGACGATGTTCTTCACGTATGCCAGTCCGAGGCCGAAGCCTTTCACGTCGTGTACGTTGCCCGTATGCACGCGGTAGAACTTGTCGAAGATTTTCTTCAGCGCCTCTTTCTTCATCCCCAGTCCGGTGTCTCTGACAGAGAGGCAGACGTGTCCGTTGTCGTCGTTCCATGTCTTGAGATAGATGTTGAGCGGCTGGTCGGGCTTCGAGTATTTCACCGCGTTGTCCATGAGGTTGAAGATGGCGTTGGTGAAGTGTACCTCATCGACGTAGATGGCAGAGTCGATGGCTTCTATCTCGGTGTAAATCTTTCCGCCCGTGTGCTCCACTCTGAGCTGGAACGACTGTTCGGCGTTCTCCACAAGTTCGTTGATGTCAAGCTCTTTCTGTTTGAAGATGGCTTTCTTTCGGTCGAACATCGACATCTGCAGCACCTTCTCTACGAGGAATCGCAGTCTCTTCGCCTCGTCGTTGATGACGCTTCCGAGGTGCGCCATCATCGTGGGCGACTTTGTCACCGTCTGGTCGTTGAGCATCTGCGCGGCGAGCGAGATGCTTGAGATAGGCGTCTTCAGCTCGTGCGTCATGTTGTTGATGAAGTCGTTCTTTATCTCGGTGAGTTTCTTCTGGCGGAAGATGATGAAGATGGTGAAGATGAACGTGACGAGCAGGACCGTGGCGAAGATGCCTGACGGTATCATGAACCTCACAGTGGAGAAGATGTAGCTGTTCATGTCCGGGAAGTGTATGTGTACGACGCCCATCTTCTGCTGCGGGTCGTTTCTGAAGAGCACCTGCGAATAGCTGTGCTCTTCGCCGTCTTCCGTATAGTCAGGACAACGATAGACCTCTCTGCCGTCTTGCGTCGTGACGCTGAAATGGTAGGGGATGTTTATTCCGTTGTTCATCAGCTCTGCCTTCAGGTCCTGGTCGAGGAGTTTGAAGTTGATACGTTCCTGGAGCGGTTTCTCCGATGCGGAGTAGAGTATTGAATACACCACCTCGTCGAGCAATGCTTTCTGATAGACATATCTGTTCCGGACAATCTCCTGCAGCGATTTCGATGTCTGCGTCATCTGGTTGCGGTCGTTGCGCAGAATCATCGCCTTCGGCATCTGCGACGGCTTTGTCGCTATCGTCTTCAGTTCGAACGACGAATATATGGTGCCGTCTTTTCCCGCCACGGCAAATTGTGTCGAGTGTTGCACTGTGCCGGTGTTGATGCCGCTGCCGTATGCGACGGAATCCTGTCTGAATGCCTTTCGCTCTGTCTCGTTGACATCCTTTTCGAGGTATCTCAGTGTCTCGTTGAGTTCAAGGTTGCGCGATGCCTGATACAAGGCTCTGTTGACCGATTCGTCAAACTGTTCCCTTTTCATCGTCACCATCTCCTGCGCATATTTCACTTGCAGGTAGAGCAGAGCGAGAAACGAACCTCCCATTATGATGGCTATGATCCAAATGGTTGATTTCTTCATATCTTTTGTTTCTTCTGTGTGCAAAGTTAGGAAATATTACTGAAACGTTTTCTAAATTGTTAAAATATTTGCTGACACTTTCTTTAATTTAACATATATTCTGCCATATAATACATTATTTTTAATTATAAGCAAATTTACGCCCCTATCTCAAGTATCTTGCAACATCATCAAGGAGACACTGCAAGGTGTCTTTCCCTCTTACATTACGCTGAAGGCTGCATCGTGGAGAGCCTGTCACTGATGCGGCGGCAACATTTTTTATATGTAACCATGCGGCGCCGATGAAAAAAAATGCGTAACTTTGCAGCCCGTCCGACACAAGATGATCCGTTACACCTTATTATATATATAAGGGTGAACGACGGGACATATCGAAACAAATATAAAAAATATATGCTGAAAACACTGACAGGCATCATTGCCAAAGAAACGAACCTCAGAGAGACGAACGTCGAGGGCGTGCTGACGTTGCTCGACGAGGGCTGCACCATTCCGTTCATCGCACGCTACCGCAAAGAGAAGACGGGCGGCATGGACGAGGTTGCTATCACCAACATCGCGCAACGCTACGAGAAGCTGAAAGAGCTGGCGCGCCGAAAGGAGACCGTCACCAAGACCATCACCGAGCAGCAGAAGATGACGCCGGAGTTAGAGAAGCGCATCGCCGACTGCTGGGATGCCACTGAGCTGGAAGACATCTATCTCCCCTACAAGCCGAAGCGCAGGACAAAGGCGCAGATAGCGCGCGAGCTGGGACTGGAGCCTCTCGCGCAGCTCATACTCTTCCAACGCGAGAAGGACATCGACCGCGTGGCGGCGAAATACGTTAAGGGTGATGTGAAAGACACGGAGGCTGCCATAAAGGGCGCGCAGGACATCATAGCGGAGATGGTGAGCGAGGACGAGCGGACGAGAAACCGCATCCGACAGCTCTTCAGGCGCGAGGCGGTCATCACGTCAAAGGTGGTGAAGACGAAGGCTGACACTGAAGAGGCGGCGAAATTCTCTGACTATTTCGATGCAGAAGAGCCGCTGCGGCGCTGCTCAGGCAACCGTCTCCTCGCCATGCGGCGCGGCGAGAGCGAGGGAGTGCTGCGCGTCAGCATCAACGTTGACGGCGAAGAGGCGGCAGAACGCGTCAAAGGCATCTTCGTGCGTTCTGCCGGACGATGCGCCGACATCATCTCCGATGCCGTCGCCGACGCTTGCAAACGCCTCTTGCTGCCCTCGATAGAGAATGAGTTCGCCGCCGCATCGAAGCAGAAAGCCGACGAGGAGGCTATCGGCGTATTCGCCGAGAACCTGCGTCAGCTACTGCTCGCCGCACCACTGGGACAGAAACGCGTCATGGGCGTGGACCCCGGAATACGCACGGGATGCAAAGTGGTGTGTCTCGACAGACAGGGCAACCTGCTCTGCCACGACGTGGTGTATGCCGTAGGATCGCAGAACAACGTCGCCGCGGCGGAACACAAGCTCGCCACACTCGCCAGGAAATACGACATCGAGGCGGTTGCCGTCGGAAACGGAACGGCATCACGCGAGGCGACGGATGTGGTGAGGCGAGCCCTCGCGGCGGTCGGCGGCAGCATAAACGTCTTCGTCGTCAGCGAAGACGGAGCGTCGGTGTATAGCGCATCAAAGGCGGCACGCGACGAGTTCCCGGACAAAGACGTGACAGTCAGAGGGGCCGTGAGCATCGGAAGACGCCTCATGGACCCGCTCGCCGAACTGGTGAAAATCGATCCGAAGAGCATCGGAGTGGGGCAGTATCAGCACGACGTCGATCAGAACCTCCTGAAACAGAGCCTCGACAGAACCGTGGAGAGCTGCGTCAACTCCGTCGGGGTGAACCTCAACACGGCGAGTGTGCATCTGCTGACATACGTCAGCGGCCTCGGACCGGCATTGGCGAAGAACATCGTAGAATACCGCCGCGAGAACGGAGCCTTCGCCTCACGCGCACAGCTGAAGAAAGTGCCGCGCCTCGGACCGGCAGCCTACACCCAGTGCGCCGGATTCCTGCGCATCCCGGAAGCGAAGAATCCGCTCGACGGCAGTGCCGTCCACCCGGAGCGCTACGCTGTAGTGGAGACAATGGCGAAAGACTGCGGATGCACCGTGGCGCAGCTGATGCAGTCTGCCGAACTGAGAAAGAGAATCGACCTGAAGAAGTATGTTGCCGAAGAACTCGGCATGCCGACACTCACCGACATCATGGCAGAGCTTGAGAAGCCGGGCAGAGACCCGCGGGCGGAGATAGAGGTCTTCGAATTTGACTCCAATGTCCACACGCCCGACGACCTAATGGAGGGCATGGTGCTGCCCGGCATCGTGACGAACATCACGAAATTCGGCGCCTTCGTTGATGTCGGCGTGCATCAGGACGGCCTCGTGCACGTCTCGCAGATGGCAAACCGCTATGTCACCGACCCTCTCGAAGTGGTTCACCTGCATCAGCATGTGAGAGTGAAAGTGCTTGAGGTGGACCGGAAACGCAAACGCATCTCTCTCTCGATGAAGCTGTAGGGCGGCGGACGGAATGTCTCCGACACCCCACCCCACCACATCGTTGCCGGAGCGTGTGGCAGACCATGCCACACGCTCCGGTTTGTTGTATATGAGATGACCAGCCTGAATGGCCGGTCGGTCTCTATCCGTCATCTAAATGAAACTATCAACTTGCCAACCCTTTAATTAAACGAATATTTACAAAACTATACATTCCTTAACCGAAAATACGGCGATATTTGCCGCCTCGTGGTGTCGAAGGGCGAAATATTCGCTGTATTTTCTATTTTACCTAATCCTTTCTGGCACAACACATTACACATTTTTCTGCATCAAATCTCACTTCCACATTTTCCAACTTTGACTATTTTGGCTCGCAAGATAGTCAAAGTGAGGGTGCAAGACAGTACATCTTGGATGGTTAAAGGTATTGACTGACGAGCCTAAAACATACCTTTTGCACCAAAAAAGCATCGTTTTCAGCCTCCAAACGAATATTTTTTGTCGTTTCAGAAAGATTTCAGAGCTTTTGCAGCAAGATTTTCAATGAAAACCCGCCCGTTTTTCGGGTCGCAGAAAACGTTAAGGGACGTTAAACAAGCAACACCGCAATGCCATTCCGCACACATTCCGTCGAAAAGTGTTGCATTTGCTTGTTTATTCCGTTGAAAAAATGTAACTTTGCAGCGGATATTCCGTTGAAAAAGTG
>CALZMB010000041.1 GCA_945788485.1 uncultured bacterium
TGTCTTCTGTAGTGGATAGGGGATTCGAACCCCTATGGCAAGATTGAGAATCTTGAATCCTAACCCTTAGATGAATCCACCTTATAGAGCACTATGTCACTTTGCGGAAGGTGGGGGATTCGAACCCCCGGTACGGTAACCCGTACGTCAGTTTAGCAAACTGGTGGTTTCAGCCACTCACCCAACCTTCCAAACCAAAGGTTTTATAGCTTAAACAGTATCTTGCTTAAAAGCGAGTGCAAAGGTACTATTATTTTCTGAAACTACCAAATAATTGGTGGCTTTTTTTGTATGAAGCGCAAAAATTCCGTGTTTTATTTGCCGAAAAGAGGGCTTATGCGTCATATTCAGTCGAGTTGCCATAGTGCGGACGATGCATCAGACGGCATACGCCAGTCTCCTCGGGGCGAAAGTGAGACAGAGCCAACTTTCGGCCCGTCGGGCAGACAAGAGCGTTTGTATTGCTGCTGGAAGAATCGTCTGATGAATGTTTTCAGCCAATGTCTGACTGTCTGTTCGTCATACATTCCGCTGAAGGCGTTGTTGGCTATGAACAGAAGTTTTGCCGGCGAGAATCCGAATCTGAGGAAATGATAGAGGAAGAAGTCGTGCAGCTCGTATGGCCCGACGAGGTCTTCTGTCTTCTGCTTTATCTCGCCGTTCTCGTCTGCGGGAATGAGTTCGGGCGATATAGGTGTGTCCACGATGTCCATGAGCGTTGCCTTTGCGTCTTTGTCCATCTCGTAGTCTGCCACATATTCTACAAGATACCTTATGAGTGTCTTCGGGACGGAGACGTTGACACCGTACATCGACATGTGGTCGCCGTTGTATGTCGCCCACCCGAGTGCGAGTTCAGAGAGGTCGCCAGTACCTATGACTATTCCTCCCACCTGGTTTGCGATGTCCATAAGCAGCATGGTACGGTATCGCGCTTGTGAGTTCTCGTATGTCACGTCGTGTATGGCAGCATCATGCTGTATGTCGGCAAAGTGTTGTTCGACAGCGGGCGCAATGGAAATCTCGCGCTGTGTGATGCCAAGCGCAGTCATGAGCGCGACAGCGTTGCCGTGTGTGCGTGACGTGGTTCCGAATCCGGGCATGGTGATGCCGTGTATGCCGGTGCGTGGCAGTCCGAGCTTGTCGAATGTCTTGACACAGACGAGGAGGGCGAGTGTTGAATCAAGACCTCCGCTGATGCCTATCACTACATTCTTGGCATTGATATGCCTGAGACGTTTCGCCAGTCCCATGACCTGTATGTTGAATATTTCCTCGCACGAAGTCTTCATGTTGTCTGTCTTCGGGATGAATGGATGCGGGTCGTATTGTCGTGTGAGCGTGAAGCGTTGCAGAATGGCGTTGTATGCCTCATCGTCGAGTTCCAGGTCAACCACCTCCGCCTTTGACATTAGCGAGCCTTGCGCACGTCCGAATGTTGTGTTTGCGCGGCGTTCGGAGCGCAGTCGCTCAACGTCTATCTGGCTTATGACAAGCTGTGGCGTCAGCGCGAAACGTTCTGAATGTGCGAGTTGCACGCCGTTCTCGTAGATGATGGCATTGCCGCCATACACCACATCCTGTGTCGATTCTCCGAATCCGCACGAGCTATAGACATATCCCGACATTGTCCTCGCGCTCTGCTGCGAGAGGAGCGAGAGGAGATAGGCGTGCTTCCCGATTAGTTCGTCGGTGGCTGACAGGTTGAGTATGATGTCTGCGCCAGATGTCGCCAGGTTACTGCTTGGCGGTATGGCAGACCAAAGGTCTTCGCATATCTCTACGCCGAAGGTCACTCCTGACGGCAGACGGAAGATGCGCGGCTCTGCATCTACGGCTTCAACCGAGAACCACCGTTTCTCATAGAACTCGTTATAGTTCGGGAGGAATGTCTTATGCACATAGTGACGCTGTCCGTTTGAGATGATGACGGCGGTGTTCATCAGCCGGTCGTCCTGCCTGTGGGGTGCTCCGACGACAAAGGTTATGCCTCTGCCGAGACTGAAGTCGGTGAGTATGGTGAGAGCCTCGTCTGACGCGTCAAGCAGGTGTACTGAACGGAAGAGGTCCTGGCAGGTGTAGCCTGTGATGCACAGTTCGGGGAAGACGAGGAGTTCTACGCCTCGTTTCTCGGCTTCTACAATGAGGCGCTCGATTTCCTCTACGTTATATTGCACATCGGCGACACGCGTTGCAGGCACGGCTGCCGCCACGGTGATATATCCAAAGTTTGGCATAAGATGATTCTTTTTTATAGGTGGTATATGGTTATTACTGCGGTTTAGCGATGACAGCCGTCATTTTACCGTCACTTGCGTCGCTCCGTAACCATATTCCTGGAACGAGGCGTCTTGATATGTACACGACTTGTAGCGATAGTTCAGCTCGTGTATGATGGCATGGCGGAGCACTCCCTCGCCTTTGCCGTGTATGAAGATGATTTTCTTGCCTTTCTGTGAACGGTGTTCTTTCATCACTTTACGGAAGTGCTCAAGCTGGAAGTTTAGGATGTCTGCCGACGACATGCCGGCGGTGTTGTCGAGCAGTTTCTCCGCATGCAGGTCAACGACGAGCGCGTCTTCCAGTCCATGGCGGGGCAACGGTTTCTGTTTCGGCTCCGCGTCGGCTGTCTCAATGATATCGTCGAACATCTCGTTCTTCAGCGTGTCGGCATCGATGAGGATTGAGTGTGCCAGCTTGTCGTCCTCAATGATGGTGTAGAGCAGTGCGGGCTGTTCGAAGAAGTCGTTCGGCTGGAAGGTGTGGAGCTTATAGAACTTAACCTGGTCGATGCGGAGCGCGACACTGACAGGTTTCTTCAGCGTGAACGGCTTGTCTTTCTTGAAGGCGTGCATCTGTATGCACACCTTGCCCAGTGAGTTGACATCACGCTGCGTGAACTCTTCGATGTATTCTTTCGTGTTGGGCTCGAGAACGCCGGAAGCGCGCAGAATCCAGTTGTTGTTCTCGGCAGACATATATGCATACTGCAAATAGTAGTTCGAGTCGTTGACGAGATAGGTCTCGAACTGTGTGTTGGTGACCTGCTTCACATCGACGGGAACGAAAGCGAGGTATGCGCTGAGTTTGTTGCCGCCCTTGCGTTCTTCCACTGGTTTGCGGAAAGTTACGTCTTTCATTGACGGGTCGTCTTCGGGTCGTCGCACGTCCGACGCCAGTTCTTCGTCCACCTCGTCCATGCCGTCGTTAAGGATAGAGCGCATGCTGCGTCCGTCGGATTTCAGGCTTGCCTGTTTCTTCTCGTCGCGTTGCATGGCAGCCACCATGCTTGCTGTTGAATAGCTCTGCGCTTCGGCCTCAACGACGACTTCGTTGATTGGTGTCGGAATCTGGAAGCCGTCAGCGTCTTCCACCATGACAATGTTTCCTTTTATGGCAGCCACTGTGCCGCCACCGACGTCAAAGAGGAATCTTACTTTATCTCCGATTTTCATTGTTTTGGGCTAAAAAATTTGTTTAGGCAGGATTAAACAAAACCCGCCTTATGGTATCAAGAGTGATGAATCGCCATAGCTGAGGAAGCGGAATCCGTTGTCCAAAGCATAGTCATAGATGTCGTGCCATCGTTCGCCTACGAGTGCGGAAACGAGGAGGAGGAGTGTCGATTTCGGCTGGTGGAAGTTTGTTATCAGCCGCCGGACAATCTTGTATTCGTACCCGGGCGCGATGATGATTTGCGTTGAGGCATGCAGCACCTCCATTGCGTGTCGGTCGAGATAATCGACGACCGCCCTGATGGCATCTTCCGGCGAAGGCTGCTTTGCGTTGGCAGATGCGTCAGCGCCGGGTGTCTGGTATGGCTCCCACTGTCTCACATGCAGGTCATCTTCGGTTTCCGCCCCTGGATGTTGAAGGATGTGGCATCCGATGTAGTAGAGGCTTTCGAGCGTGCGGACAGATGTAGTGCCGACGGCTGTCGCCTTGCAACTGTGCGCAAGGAGGCGTTCGAGAATCTGCCTGTTCACCGAGATATACTCTGTGTGCATGCTGTGTTCGCTGATGTCCTCAGACTTCACGGGGCGGAATGTCCCGGCACCGACATGCAGCGTCAGTTCTGCACGCTCCACTCCACGTTCGTCGAGGCTCTGCAACACTGCGGGCGTGAAATGTAGTCCGGCTGTAGGCGCGGCTACGCTGCCCTTTATCTTTGAATAGACGGTCTGGTAGGTCGTCTTGTCGCTCTCCTCAGTCTCGCGGTTGAGATAAGGCGGAATGGGCAACTCGCCCGCCGCATCGAGTATGTCGGCGAAATGCACATCGGTGTTGTCCCATCTGAACCTCACGATGTGGCTGTTGCCTTTCACCCCGAGGCGTTCGGCTGTCAGCGTGACGGCTGCCGTCCCGGCATTGAATCTGCGCGAGAGTATGCCGCTCTTCCATTTCTTCAGGTTGCCTACAAGGCAGAGCCACTCGCATTGGCGGTCGGTCTGGAACATCTGTTCATAGTCTGCCGGCGCGCAGGGTTCGAGCAGGAAGACTTCTATCAAGGCTCCCGTCTCTTTGCGGAAATGGAGGCGTGCCTGTATCACGCGTGTGTTGTTGAACACCATCAGCTCGCCTTCGGGTATCAGCCCTGGCAGGTCAGAGAATGTCCTGTGCGAGATGTCACCTTTATTATATATAAGGAGTTTGCTCGTGTCGCGCTCCGCCAAGGGATATTTGGCGATGCGGCTGTCGGGCAAAGGATAGTCGTAGTCAGAGATTCTGATATGTAGTTGATTGTCTGGCATTATCGATGAATTCTTTGTTTTGTTCTTTACATCAGCGTCAGCGCACGGACGATGGCATACAGTATGGTGAGCAGGATGACGTTCATGACAAGATAGACGTCAGAGAGGGCATAGCCTGAGCGCGTGTATTGCGATGATATGAAATGCAGTTTGGGCGATATGCGGTTGTAGAAGCGGCGATAGACGATATAGACGGCGGCGCCGACAAATGCTCCCCATAACAGTCCGACGAAGATGTCCGACGGATAGTGCATACAGAGATAGATACGTGTCCAGCAGTTGAGCAGCGACCATCCTGCCATCGCGACGGAGAACCAGAGATGCCTGACAAGCAGCATAAAGAACACGCAGACTGAGAAGGTGTTGGCGGCGTGTGCCGAGAAGAAGCTGTAGTTCTTGTCCGCCATGCCCGCCACGAGGTTCAACATCGGGCGAACGTCCGGGTCGTTGAGCGGACGCAGCCTCATGCACAATGGTTTCGCGATGCCGTCGGCCATGCCGTCGGCAAAGAGGATGCACACCGCCACTGAAAGCACCACAAGTCCTATCTGCCCCATCGTCTCGTTGTTCTTTATCACGATGAAGAAGAGGATGATATAAAGCAATATCCATGTCACGCCGGCTGTGAGAATCTGGGCGAAGGCATCGAAGAACATGGTGTGCAGCCCTGACAACAACGGGAGTAGCCAGAGGTCGTATTGTGTTATGGTCGTAAAGTCCAAGGTGTATCTGCGTGGTCGGTTGTGGTTGGTGTTATGTATGTTTCGCGCGTGGAAGACAACTGCCCTTGCCTCAGCGCGGGAGATAGATGAGATATTTCTCTTTGAACCATTCTTCGGCAAACCATATCGACAGTTCTGTCTTCTCTACGATATTGCGGAATGGGCGCAGCTCTTCGTCGAGAGAGCCGCCCTTCAGACAGAATATGCCGTTGGGCATGGCGTTCTGCTGGCGAGTGGAGATGTTCTTCTTCACTATCTTGTACAGGTCGGGCAACTGCATCACGGCGCGCGACACCACGAAATCGTACATGCCTTTTTCTTCTTCGCCACGGCGATGGCACGCCGTCACATTCTTCAGCCCGATGCTGTCTGCCACCTCTTGCGCCACACGCACTTTCTTCCCCGTGCCGTCAATCAGAGTGAAGCTGACTTCCGGAAACATGATAGCCAACGGGATGCCGGGGAAACCGCCGCCGCACCCGAAGTCAAGCACCTTTGTGCCGGGACGGAAGTTGATTGCCTTCGCTATGCCGAGAGAATGCAGCACATGGTGCTCGTAAAGGTTGTCGATGTCCTTGCGTGAGATGACATTTATCTTCGAGTTCCAGTCTTTATACAAAGCGTCGAGAGCGGCATACTGCTCGCGCTGAACAGGGGTGAGGTCTGGGAAATATTTCAATATACAGGTGTACATAATGGTCGTGTATGATTGTCGCGACGAACCTTGACAACCGTCTTTTTTAAATTATTTTCTGCAAAAGTACCTATTTTATTTTATATTACCAAAAAAAATGACTAATTTTGTGGTCGGCAGCCTCAGCTCACGCATATTCAGAAGGCTGGCACGACGGTTTCGCCACGGTTTCGTTCAAACGCAGCCGCCAACGAGACAACAGAAAAATACTAACCTAAAACATACCCCGCAATGAAACGCAGACACTCTCTCATCACAGCCGCTGTCATGACAGCGCTACTCTTCGCCCCTGCCCTATCGCCTGATGCCGCTCTCTGCTCGGCGAAAAAGAAGAAATGTATCTACACCAACACCTGCACCGACAAGAAGCTGACGGAAAAAGCGAGACAATGGATAGACAGCGGCGCATGGCGCAACGGATTCACAAAGGCATCGCCACACGAAAGCGTCAACGTCACGGACATGTATCTGTGCTATCACAAATCTCCGGAAACATGGAACGCCATGTTCGCATGGCTGCAGCAGACCGACCTGTTGAACATCAAAGCCGGCAAACACCGCATCCCCGGCACAAACCTCATAGCGTCTGTAGAGGACAGCAAGAACGAGGAACTCTCTAAACGCAAGTCTGAAAGCCACCGCTTCAACATCGACTTCATGCTCGTCGTGAAAGGGACAGAGGGCTTCAGACGGCTCGACCATAACTCTTCAACACCATCGACAACATACAAATACGATGTCGTGAGGTATAACTACACGCCTGAACTATGCGAAAAAATCGAAGTGGGCGAAAACCAGTTCATCGTCATGTTCCCGGACGATTGGCACATAGCAAAAGTGAAGACTGAGAGTAACAATCAGTCTATCAGGGTGATAGTTGTCAAAATACCATTTCTCAGACAGAATGACACTGCATTGCAAACTATGCAAAAGTAAAATACACTTAATGTGTTATATATTTTTAACAAAAGTTTTTCGTAAAACATTGTTGATATATGTCAAAAAATTAGTACCTTTGCATCGGAATTAAGAAAAGAAGAATTTCAGACGTAAGTCACAGCATTGCGAATCTCACATAATGCGATGATTACATCCTGTTACATTTCTTCCTCACATTGCTTAATTAAACAGACCAATCTTTGTAATACCTATTATAAATCGTCCACATGCGCGTGGAAAAACTTACTTAAGCCTAAACACATTTGAAAACATGTAAGAGATAATTACCAGTGATGGTGATTATCTCTTAATTTTTTAAATTATGCTTTCTCCTATAGTGTAAAAAATACATCTATTACACCATTTTCATGATGCAACAGATGTATGATAGTGCAAATAGATGTATAAGGACTGATACTATTTTGACATGTGACAGAGGCTGGAACGTCTTTCATGTCAGTCGGATAAGGTTTGCTTAGCGGAGTTCTACATTTTTTGTACAGCATCTCACAGCCATTTCTCAACCCTCTGCTCTGTCAATTCCCACAACTTCTCTGTCGTTTCCGAATCAACATATCGTTTTGCCAGCTTACGGCGTTTGCACGAAGCGTAGAATCCGCCGCTCTCGCCTGCCACCTCTGGAGAGAGAAGGAGATGCACAGCTGTCGCCGCTCCTTGCGCGGGAGTGCGTATGATGGGACGGAAAAAGATGTCGGTCAGCTTGTCGAACCACATCTTGAAGGCGATGATGTCGGTGGAGACGACACCCGGATCGGCGCAGTTCACCGTGATGCCTCGGTCGGCTATCAGCTGCGACAGCTTGCGCGTGAACATCGTCAGCGCGAGCTTCGTGTTTGAATACGGGAATATCCTCCAGAAGAAGCCGCGGCATCCGAGCGTGAAGAACTCCGGGAAATACAGCCGTCCGAAGCGGTAGGTCAATGATGCCATGCTGACGATGCGGCTTCCGCGGTGCATCATCGGCAACAGCAGGCGCGTCAGGAGATAGTGGCCGACATAGTTCACGCTCACCGTGCGCTCCAGACCGTCAACGGTGATGGTGCGCCCTTCGGTCTCAAGTATGCCGGCATTGTTCATCAGCAACGCCACGCTGACGTTGCGTTCCTGCAGCCGGACGGCGAAGTCTTTCACCGTCTGCAACGACGCGAGGTCGATATACATCACCTCGATGTCTTCATTCCCAGTGTCTGCCACGAGCATCGCGCGCTTCTTGTGCGCACGCTCCAGATTGCAGCATGCCATCACCACATGATAGCCCTGCTTCGCCACGGCGCGGGCAATCTCTGTGCCCATGCATCCGTCGGCGCCGGTTATGACAGCATATTCTTTCATAGCATTTCCAGTTTGTCTATTTCTTTTTTCAGGCACGGCGGCAGCTCTTCGTCAAGATGCTGATGACATGCCATGTCGATAGAATACATACGCGCGATGCAATAGTTGCTGTGGCGGCATGCGCAACGTGCGTGGTCTTCGTCGCGCATCTTGTTCACAAACGCCGGGTCGTTCAGCAACGCCCTGCCCATCTGCACGGCACAGAAGCCGTGGTCGAGCACCTCCTCTACCCTATCCTTCGCCACAAGTCCGCCGACATATATCAGCGGCATGTCGGGCAGCTCTTTGCGGAACAGCAGTGCGTCGTCGAGGAAGTACGCTTCCTTGAACGGCACGGTCGGAATCATCCATTTGCCCACCATCCGCACGCCGTATTTCAGCCACCATGTCGTCATGTAATGTGTCATGCTGCGTATCGGCATCGCGCCGCGCATGACATACATCGGAGCCTTGCTGACAAAGCCGCCGCTCAAGACGAGGGCGTGGGCGCCATCGGCCTGCAGACGCTTCGCCACCTGCAACGCCTCGTCAATCTCCATGCCGCCCTTGAAACCGTCGCGCATGTTCATCTTCACTATCACTGCCATATCGTCGCCCGCCGCCTTCATCACCTCTTCCATACACTGGTCCATGAAACGCATACGGTTTTCCAACGACCCGCCGTAGATGTCATGACGGCGGTTGGTGTAGGGCGAAAGGAACTGGCTGATGAGATAGCCGTGGCCGGCATGTATCTCGACAGCGTCGAAACCGGATTCGCGAGCCAAGCGGACGGCATCGCCGTAGGCACGCGCCATAGCCGGCAACTCGTCGGCGCGAAGGCCTCGGACGAATGTCGGAGAATAGAGGTTGAAACCTGTTGTGGCGCCTACCGGCGTACAGCCGCAGATGCTCTTGTGCGACATATTGCCGCAATGTCCCAACTGAATGGACGCCGCTGCGCCCTCTGCGTGTACAGCATCGGTGAGCTGGCGCAAGCCTCCCACTATCTCCTTGCGCATCCACAGCTGACGCTCGAACGACAAGCCGCTCTGAGTGACGGCGGCATAAGCCACTGTCGTCATTCCAACACCGCCTGCCGCGACAGACTGATGATATTTCAACAACTGCTCTGACGGAGCATTGCCGGGACACATGCTCTCGAACGCAGCAGAACGTATCGTGCGGTTTCGCAAAGTCAACGGACCTATCCGGACCGGAGTGAAAATCTTGCTTAACATATTTATTTCGTTATTTTTTGTTTTAGGCTTTGTTTTGTTTTTCTACTCGTCACTTCAAAACTATCAACTTGTCAACTCGTCAACTCGTCAACTTGTCAACTAAAAAATTCTAATACACAAACGGAATAATCCGTTTGCGGCTATAGACAACACCGCCAAACTCCTCCGCGTACCTATTATATATAGCTGCGGCACGCGGGACAAGGTTGGCAGCCGTCCACAACACGAACACCCACGAAGCCCATGTTGACGAAGCGATGGCGAAGCCAGTCCATTCAACCAGTTCGCCGAAATAATTGGCTGAGGTGACAAATCGGTACATCCCCCTCTCCGGAAGATAATGGTTCGTGTCGCCAGGCTTGCGCAACGAGCGTATCACATGGTCTGAATGAATATTGACTGCCATGCCGGCAAAGAAAATGGCGATGCCTGCCAACGTGCGGGGCTGAAGGAGATAGACTGCGCCGCCCGCATACTCTGCAGGAGGGAACAGGAACAATCCGCCTGCCTGCATCATGCCGTTGACGACATTGAACGTCACGCCCATCAGCATGATGCACACCGGCATGCTTCCCTTGCCTTTCAGCAGTAGAGGGAAGACAAACGAACGCTGGAAATAGTGCAGCTGAAACAGCAAGAAAAGAACAAGCTGGGGCAGGAGGCATGGGTCGGCTGACTGGAGCCATAACACTGCCATGGTGAAAAAGACCGGCGCTTCCATCAACACCCATGCTGTTTTGTTGTTGATGGAGAAACCCCAAGCCGGCGTGCGGAACTTGCCATATCCCGCCTTGACAAAATACAATGCCACAAAGACGACAAACGCAATGGCAACCATACTCTTCAACAGAAGATAATAAGCTGTTTCTGTCATTTCTTTTTCGTTTGTTTCGGTTGTAAGTTAGGTTATGAAAACATGGCGGAAAGCCAACATACTCTGAGGATATACGTCACAGACGCGGGAATGGAACTTCGTCATGAAACAATTGCAAAGGTACAAAAAAATGTTTACTGACACAAACATTCAATTCGAATTTAGTATTTATTCAATATAGAGGCAGGAAATTATGCAGCGTGATTTCTGACATTATGCAACACAAGCCGCATGATTCTATGACACAACGTCAGATTTAGATTTTACCCAAAGATATATGTTTAGGATGCAAAAAAACGAGCCAGGTGGTAAAAAATCTTGACAACGGGAAAAGTTGATTTTAACATTTACAGAATCGGACTTTACTATGTAAAACAGCAATTTCTGATGTTTCGCAATACTAAACAATACGTTTAGGAGGCTAAGACAATACTTCTTGCGAGCTAAAACAATACGTTTTGCACGATAAAACAATACGAATGAGAAGCCAAGATTGACTATTTTGGGCTGTTTTTCATGCTTTTTTGAGGGCGGAAACAATGATTTTTGCTGCCCAGAAAACGTAACAATCTAAGGTTCAATGGTTTACGAAAGCGCAAAATCTGATGCCTGTACGACAACGATCTGACTTTCGATGATTTCTGCGCGATTCTCGCGAATTTGAAATCACAATTTCTTTTGAAAAACAAGCGACAGAAGCAGACTGACAAAATGTAAGCATTTGGCGACTGAAACGTGACATGACAACAATCGTGAAACAGAGGCTCTCAAACGCTATGCGACAGGACAGATACAATAAAAAAGCAGATGACAAGCAACATGACACAGTGTGTCATTATGCTTGTCATCTGCTTTTCTGTATTAAAGATGGTAAGAATTAATACAAAGATTTTTCTATAATTATGCTAACTTAATTATAAATAAATAGAATAATTGACGATACTGTAATGCACCCATTATTTGTGCGGCGAAAACTATGTAGAATCTAATACATCCGTCACAATAAAGGTGGTTCTATAAATTAGCTATGTCAGATTTTGAAATTATTTTCGAGGACAAATTGAAACTTGAAGAGTGAGCGTAGCAAGCTACGTGAGCGATGAGACTTGCAATTTGAACCGTTCCCGTCCCCTGGGAAACAGGGGAACTGAAGGGGGTTATAAGCCCATTGACAAGAATCCAAAAGATGACAAAACGTTAATCATAAATATTATCCCTTTTTATCGGTGGGAACCATGAAATTGATGAACACCGCTATTAATAATTAATGCGTGAATAATTTATAGAACCTAAATAAAAATCGAACTTTGCGAGGTGGTATCGTCAGCCAAGATTTGCAAATAGGAAGGAGAATAATAATGCAAGCTAAAACATATAGCCAACTGAAACCTGAAAATTTCTATTCTTACCGCCTTCATATTGTGTGGAGGTGTTAGATAAACTA
>CALZMB010000042.1 GCA_945788485.1 uncultured bacterium
TTCGATGGCTACGTAGAAATCTTTTGCTGCTGGCATAACGGTAGGAGGTTTTATGTTCAATCTGTTTTTTTCTTCTGTTGCGTAGTGGTTTCCGGGGCTTGAGGCGTGACAGTCTCTGCCGGCTTGGCGTTTTGCATCTGCTGCTCTGGAGAGTAGCCGTCATTGACAGGCATTGTGATTTGCGGCATCTTGTCGGGGAAGCGTTTGCAGATGATCTGGTTGTCGTATTCGACATCGATGCGCTGGTATTTGTTCCATCCTGCCACAGAGAGGCCGTGTTTATAGAAGAGCATGAGACGGTAGAGCTTGTCTGTGACATATCTGGCTACGTCTTCGTTGCGTTGCGACTGCCTCGGGGCAGTGGGCAGGGCGCCGATATAGAGTATGTGGTTGCCTACGCGAGGCACGAGTTCTATGCCAAGGTCGGGTGTGACGTTGATCTGCTCTATCTGGTTGCGCCAGAAATCGTCTGCCATGACGGTGCGTGCCAATGGCGCGACATATCTGCGGGCATACACTTTGGACACGGCGCCTGTGACGATGATGAGGTCAGAGGTATATTTCGAGCGCGGCATGATGCCTCCGTTCTCGTCGAGATAGTAGTCGTCGCCGTTGTTGCCCTTTATGCGGACGAGCGGCGAGCGTTGCGTTACGGTGATCAGCACATGCCCGTCGTGGGTCTTGCAACACTCGGCTGTGTTGACGAACGGCGAGTGGCAGAGCAGGCTTTCAATCTGTCTTGGCGAGATGCTGTCTATGAGCATATTGAGAGGATAGCATCCATGACGCTGCAGGATGCCTTTTATCTCGTTGGCATCGAGAAAACCGTAGGTGCTCTCGTCAACAATGTCGATGTTCACCTTTGTGCATTTTGTCACCATCTGCTTCGGTTTGTTGAAGGCAGTGACGGCAAAGATGAGATAGATGAAGATTGCGATATCGAGCAGGATGATGATATTACGCTTCATGTTATGCTATGTGTTCAACGTGAACTGGTGGGCTTCGTGGTGTTCTGTTCTTTCGCGAGGATGATGTCAGCTATCTCGTCGCTGCGGTTGTCAAGGTCGCCTGCGCCGAGAAGCACGAGGACATCGAAGTCGCGACTGCGCACGAGGTCAATGACATCTGGTGTCGAAACGATGCTTTTCTCCACCCCGGGCTTGAGGTTGTCGTAGATGAGACGTGATGTGACACCGGGTATCGGAGCCTCGCGTGCAGGATATATGTCTGTGAGGATGACCTCGTCGAGAATGCTCAAAGCCGACGCGAAGTCTTTGTAGAAATCGCGTGTGCGAGTGTAGAGATGCGGCTGGAAGAGTGCCGTGATGCGTCGTGTGGCGTACAGCTCGCGCAACGAGAGGGCTGACTTGCGAATCTCCTCCGGGTGGTGTGCATAGTCAGAGAGGAAGACATGCCGCGGCGTGCGGACCTTGAAATCAAAGCGGCGGTCAACGCCGGCGTATGTAGCGATGCCGCGCCGCAATTCGTCGGGCGTGCAGCCGTTGAGTTGGGCCATCGCCATGGCGGCGACGCTGTTCTCGATATTGACAGGCACAGGCTGTCCGAGTGTGATGCCCGTCACATTGCCGAGCGGCGAGATGAAGTCGAATGTTATCTCGCCGTTCTCTATCTTTATGTTCTCGGCATGGAAATCGCCTTCGTCCCTTGCGTAGTCATAGACGCGCACGTCGTCACGCACATCAGGCTGCATCTCCAGTCCGCGGTGTATGATGAGTGCGCCGCCCGGCTGTATGAGCGTAGTGTAATGACGGAATGATTCGAGATAAGCCTCTTTTGTGCCGTAGATGTCGAGATGATCAGCATCAGTGGATGTGATTACGGTCATCCAGGGGCGCAGCCAATGGAACGAGCGGTCGAATTCGTCAGCCTCAATCACTACCTTGTCTGATGTCTTCGAGAGAATGTTGTTGGTGTGATAGTTCTTTGAGATGCCTCCAAGGAAGGCGTTGCAATCTACAGCCGACTGGTGCATGATGTGCGCACACATGGTTGATGTGGTTGTCTTGCCGTGCGTCCCGGCAAAGCAGAGGCCTTTGCTCTCTTGTGTCAGCATACCGAGTATCTGCGCGCGTTTCATCACCTTGAAGCCGTTCTGCCGGAAGAAGGTCAGCTCGCCGTGAGTGTCAGGGATGGCCGGCGTGTAGCAGACGATTGTCTCGTCAGACGACTTGAATTCAGGCGCCACGCTGTCTATGTTGTCTTCGTAGTGTATGTCGATGCCTTCTGCAATGAGGGTTTCTGTGAGGGGCGAGGGTGTTTTGTCGTATCCCCCGACTTTATATCCGTTCTGGTTGAAATATCTTTCGAGTGCAGACATTCCGATTCCACCGGCTCCTATGAAATATATTGTTTTCATCGTTTCGCTTCGTTGTCAGGTTGGGTTTAGTGTGCGGCAGGGCATCATGCCCTTCAGCTAATGTGTTCTATATATGATTATATACGCCAGTCGATGACATTATATATACATATATATTATATATGATGCTGTCATTTTGCCTCTTCTATCACTATTCGTGCAATTTTCTCAGCCGAGTCAGTGAAAGCGAGTTTGCGTATCTCGGTTTCGAGACGCTTTATCTTGTCTTTGTCAGCGACAAGAGAAATGGCATCATCGACGAGCCGTGCCCTTGCGTCGGCATCGGCACAGAATATTGCAGCGTCGTTGTCAGACAATGCGCGTGCGTTTTTTGTCTGATGGTCTTCCGCCACATTAGGCGAGGGGACGAGGATGCACGCCTTCGCCAAGAGACAAAGTTCAGAGATGCTTGACGCTCCAGCCCTTGACACGACCACGTCAGCCGCCCTGTAAGCCATCGCCATGTCAGAGATGAACGGCTGTTGGTGAACCATTGGCGCATCGTGCATATATCTCGGGTTTGCCTTGTCGGCATAGTATGTTGCAACGGTGTTTGCACATTCGTCGGCGTAGAACTTTCCTGTCTGCCAGATGACCTGCACTCCCGCTTTCTCGAAACGTGCCAGTCCGCCGGCGATTGAATCGTTTATGGTGCGTGCTCCGAGCGAGCCTCCGATGACAAGCACAGTGGGCAGCGAAGGCATGAGCGAGAAAGCGGCGCGCGCCTCTTCTTTCGTCGCCTTGCATCCGAGCAGCGCTTGGCGCACCGGATTGCCCGTCATGACGATGCGTTCTTTCGGAAAGAAGCGTTCCATGCCATGATATGCGACGCAAATCTTCACTGCTTTCTTTGCCAACGACTTGTTTGTCACCCCGGCGTATGAGTTTTGTTCTTGTACGATGCAAGGTATTCCGAGAGCGTGCGCGGCATTTAGCGTAGGGCTGCTGGCGTATCCTCCGACGCCTACTACAGCATCAGGCTTGAATTCGCTGATGATTTTCTTCACCATGCTGCGGCTTTTGAGGAAGTCAATCATCACCCCGATGTTTCTCGGGCTCCACAACGGGCGTATCAATCCTCTTACCGGCAAGCCTACGATTTTGTATCCAGCCTGTGGCACACGCTCCATCTCCATTCGTCCCTGTGCTCCGACGAAGAGTATTTCGGCATCAGGAGAGAGTTCCTTTATTGCATTTGCAATGGATATGGCAGGGAAGATATGTCCTCCGGTGCCTCCACCGCTGACGATGATTCTTAAACTCATAATATGTATATTTATTTGCTTACTGCCGTTGCAGTCGTTAGTTTTGGCGTGTTGTCACGTTTTTTTGCCGAGCGGGAGACGGATAGTATCATACCGATATAGATGCAGTTGATAAGTGTTGATGAGCCTCCTTTGCTGACGAGAGGCAGCGGTTGTCCTGTCACAGGCATGAGATCGACGGCGACGAGCATATTGACAAGGGCCTGCAGGACGAGCAGGGTGCTCAGTCCCATGACGAGGAAGGCGGGGAAATTGTTTGCACACTGCCTTGCGATGCGTCCTGCGCGCCAATACAGCACGACATAGAGAATTGCTATGGCAGCAGCTCCGATGATGCCCATCTCTTCTATGATGATGGCGTAGATGAAGTCTGAGAACGCCTGTGAGAGGAAGTCGCGCTCCTCGGAGTTGCCTGGTCCGCAGCCTATGACATTGCTGTTGATGATGGCGATGTTAGCGTGCGCCTTCTGCGCGTCCTTGTCGAGGTCGTATTTCTCTGGCGGCACCTCTGGCGAGAGGAATCCGTTGATTCTCGATTTCCATGTGTCGAGGCGGTGCAGCACGCCCTTGCGTTTCGGCGCGTCGTCTTCTTTGTCCGCCGCAAAGCCGGGAGCTGTCTCCACGAGTGCCGTCTTTGGCTGTCCTTCCGTCTTTAGGGCTTGCTCGTCTTTGCCGTATTGCACGATGACGAGCACACAGATTACAGCAGCGGCAATGACAACTCCGAGCAGTCTGCCCAACTGTGCGAACGGCACTCTGCCTACAAACATCATGAGAAATATGACCGCTGAGAGCAGGAATCCGGTAGAGAAGTTCTCTACCAAGATGGGTATTATGATGATAGCCGATACTCCGAGAATCCACCAGAACGCCTGTTTGTCGGCGCCCCGTTCTGTCTGCATCGCGCTTAGTACCTGCGCCACGACGAGCACGAGGGTGCCTTTCGCTATTTCAGAAGGCTGGAACTGCATTCCTCCCACAGCCATCCACCGGCTTGCCCCGTTTGTGGTTGCCCCGAACGCCAATACGGCATAGACGAGGACGAGCGAGACGAGGAGCATCGGGAATGTCATTATCTTGAAATATTTGCATGGCGTTATATGCACGGTGTACATGGCAACGAACCCGGCAAGTATGGTGCCGATATGCTTAAGGGCCGGCATCCAGTAGCTGCCGCCCTTGAAAGTGAGGAAGGATGATGCCGAGAACACTTCCACGATGCTTATGATGCAGAGGAAGAAGAAGATCATCCAGATCACTTTGTCGCCTTTGAATAATAATCCAAGTTTGTTTGTCACTTTCAGAAACAGTTTTATATGGGTTCCTTACGTTTTCCTTGTCGTTTTCAGAAACAGTTTTACAGGTGGGTTCTTTCCGTTAGCATGGTCATGCTTCTGTGACGCAGTGTTTGAACTGCTCACCGCGGTCTTCCATGTTCTTGAAGAGGTCGAATGACGCGCAGCATGGCGAGAGGAGCACTGTGTCTCCCTCTGTGGCGAAGTCCCGGCACGCTTTCACGCATTCAGCCATCGAGTGTGTGTCGGCTACGGGCAGTCCGCTGTTGTCGAACGCTGCATGGAGTTTGCTGTTGTCCGCTCCGAGGAAGACGAGCGCCTTGCATTTCTCTTTCACCAGCCCGTATATAGCAGAATAGTCGTTGCCTTTGTCTTTGCCTCCGATGATGAGAATCGTGGGACGTGTCATTGCCTGCAAAGCCACGTTGCAGGCATCGACGTTTGTGGCTTTCGAATCGTTGATGTAGAGCACTCCGCCTTTCACTGCCACTTTCTCAAGCCGGTGTTCCACTCCTGGGAAATCGTCGAGACACTGTCTGATGAGCTTTTCGTCTATCCCCACGAGACGTGTCGCGATGTATGCGGCGAGCGCGTTGCGCTTGTTATGTTGTCCAAGCTGCGAGAAGGAGAGGTTCAGTTTTTCAAAGTCGTCGTCGCGGAAGGCATAGAGCTTAGGCGCTCCTTTCCTTGCTCTCTGGCTTGACGGCGTTGGCTGTGGAGCATATCCTTTGCGGCGTTTCTCAAGTTCGGCGTTGATATGCTCGTCGTCGTCCCAATAGACGAAAGCGTCGCGTTGCGTCTGGTTCTGTATGATGCGCATCTTCGAATCCGTGTAGTTCTGCATCGTGAAGTCGTAACGGTCGAGATGGTCGGGTGTTATGTTCATCAAGACAGCGATGTCGGCGCGGAAGTCGAACATATTGTCGAGCTGGAACGAGCTTATTTCGAGCACATACCATTCGTGGTCGTTTTCCGCCACTTGCAGTGCGAACGAGCGTCCGATGTTTCCTGCGAGGCCTACATCGAGCTTTGCGCGCTGCATGATATAGTAGATGAGGGATGTGGTTGTCGTCTTTCCGTTCGAGCCTGTGATGCAAACGCATCGTCCTCGTGAGTATCGTTTAGCGAACTCGAGTTCAGAGATGACCGGTATGCCCTCTTTGATGACGGTCTTCACCATAGGTGCATTGTCCGGAATGCCTGGGCTCTTCACCACCTCGTCAGCATTGACGATTTCGCTCTCTGTGTGCTGCCCTTCCTCCCATCTTATCTGATGTTCGTCGAGCATCGCCTTGTATCTCTGGGCTATGGTTCCCATGTCAGACACGAAGACGTCATATCCGTTTTTCTGTGCCAGTATGGCTGTTCCGACGCCACTTTCTCCGGCACCGAGTATTGCTAATCTTTTCATTGTCGGGGCTTATCTAATCTTGAGCGTGATGATGGCGAGAGCCGCCATCAGAATTGTAGTGATCCAGAAACGTGTCGTTATTTTCGATTCGAGCCAGCATCCTCTGGGCCAGTTGAATATGACTTTCACGTCGTTTGCGAGTTGTCCGGGCAGTATGCGGAACGCATCGTGTATCGGCGCGCGTTTGAAGAGCCTGAGTTTCTTGCCGCGTTTGTTTCCGAACTTAGCCACTCTGACCTGCAGCAGCACCGAGACGCTCTCCATGAAGAAGACGAAACAGAGCACCGGGATGAGCAGCTCTTTGTGTATGATGACCGCCGTGACGCCGATGATGCCTCCTATTGCGAGCGACCCGGTGTCGCCCATGAATATCTGCGCGGGATAGGCGTTGTACCAGAGGAATCCGATGAGCGCTCCGACGAAGGCGCAGATGAAAATCACGAGCTCTTGCGAGCCGGGGATATACATTATGTCGAAATACGATGCGTATCCGATGTTAGACGACACATACGCCAGAATGCCGAGTGCCACGCCTATTATCGCCGCGTTGCCGGCGCACATGCCGTCCATGCCGTCGTTGAGGTTTGAGCCGTTTGAGACGGCAGTGACGACGATGGTTGTCATGATGACGAAGACGAGCCATCCCATGGCATATTTGTATTTGCCGCAGAAGGAGACGATGCTCGTATAGTCGAGGTTGTTGTCTTTGACGAACGGTATGGTTGTCACGGTTGACTTGACGGGCTCGCTCTTGTATATGACGGTCTCTGTGCCCTGCCGTTTGACAGAGACATTCTCACGTATGACGGCATCGGGCGACAGCCACAAGGTCAGGCCTATCGTCAGTCCGAGCAGCGACTGTCCTATGAGTTTGTATATAGGGCGCAGTCCGTCTTTCGATATTTTCATTTTGATATAGTCGTCGAGGAATCCTATTGCCCCGAGCCAAACCGTGGTGACGAGCATCAGAATCATGTAGATGTTGCGCAACCTGCCGAAGAGGAGGCACGGGATGATGATAGCGACGAGAATCACTACGCCTCCCATCGTCGGCACGCCTTTCTTCTGCTGCCCGTAAGGGTCGATGGCATAGTCTCGCTGCGCCTCGCTGACGTTGTGGCGGCGCATCCATTTGATGAAATATTCGCCCATCCATATACTGATGACAAGCGAGAGGATGAGGGCGAGGATGGCGCGGAACGAGATGTAGCTCCACAGGTGTGCGCCCTGTATGCCGAACTGTTCGAGGTATCTGAAAAGGTAGTATAGCATCTGTCTTTGCTTGATTTTCTTGTTGGAGGATTGTCGGTGTTCTCTTATTCAGTGCGTTCCTTACATTCCGAAGGCGTTTCTCACTTCCTCGCGGTCGTCGAAATGATGTTTCACGTCGCCCACGATCTGATAGTCCTCATGTCCTTTCCCGGCGATGAGGATGACGTCTCCGGGCTGCGCTATAGTCACCGCTGTGCGTATCGCCTGTCGTCTGTCGGTTATTCTGAGCACGTTCTTCGCCTGCGCCGGCTTTATTCCGGCCTCCATGTCGTCGAGTATCGCTTCGGGCTGTTCGTGCCGCGGGTTGTCAGATGTGAGTATGACCTTGTCGCTCTGCCGCGCCGCCTCCTGCGCCATGAGTGGGCGTTTGCCCTTGTCGCGGTTTCCTCCGCATCCGCATACGGTGATGATGTGTCCTTTCCCGTTCAGCACTTCGTGAATGGCGTTGAGCACGTTCTCCAACGCGTCTGGCGTGTGGGCGTAGTCCACGACCGCTGTCACTCCGTCAGCCGAGCGTATCGGCTCGAGCCTTCCGGCGACGCTTTTCAGCGTTGACATCACGAGCAGTATGTCTTCTGCCTTCTTGCCGAGCATCGTCGCTGCGCCATATACGGCGAGGAGGTTAGAGACATTGAACTTTCCGATGAACTGCACCGCCACCTCTCTGTTGTCTATTTCGAGCATCATTCCCTCGAAGTGACATTCCAGGATTCTCGCCCTGAAGTCAGCCATCGTGCGTGTGCTGTATGTCTTCACAGTCGCTTTGGTGTTCTGCACCATCACCATGCCGTTCTTGTCGTCGGCGTTGGTGACGGCGAAGGCTCCTTTCGGCAGGTTGTCGAAGAAGAGTTTCTTCGCGTCGCGGTAGTTCTCGAACGTCTTGTGATAGTCCAGATGGTCGCGCGTGAGGTTGGTGAAGATGCCGCCCTCGAATCTCAGGCCTCCGATGCGCCGCTGCACGATGGCGTGGCTCGAACATTCCATGAAAGCGTATTCGCATCCGGCTTCTACCATGCGTTTCAGCAGGCGGTTGAGCTCTATCGGGTCGGGCGTGGTGTGCGATGCGGGAATCGCCTCGTCCTCGATATAGTTGCATACGGTGGAGAGCAGTCCGCAGCGGTGTCCCATCTTCCGGAACATATTATATAATAATGTGGCGATCGTCGTCTTGCCGTTTGTGCCGGTCACTCCGACGAGTTTAAGGCGCTTTGTCGGGTTTCCGAAGAAAGTCGTTGCGGCGGGTCCCACCGCCTCTTCGCACGATTTCACCTTTATGTATGTGACATTCTCGTCGCATGTCTCTGGCATTGTCTCGCACATCACGGCTCCGGCTCCGGCTTCTGTTGCCTTTGCGATGAAACGGTGTCCGTCAACCTGTGTGCCTCTCATTGCCACGAAAAGGCAGCCGGGCTTTGCCTCGCGGCTGTCGATGCAGATGTCTGTGATGTCGCGCTCGGTGCTGCCCGTCACAGCGAGAGTGCTTATCTGATTGGTTATCTCGGTCAGTTTCATAATGTATGTAGAATTTTATGTTTGTTCTGTATAGCTTTTCAGGAGCGTCTCCTATCCCATTTCGAGGGTGACGACGGCGTTTTTCTTCACCTTTGTCTTGGGCGCCACGCTTTGTTTCTTCACCTTGCCCCTGCCGATGATTCTGACTTTCATTCCTCGGCTTTCGAGCATGAAGACAGCGTCGCGCGCTCCCATTCCTGCCACGTCTGGCATCAGCGTGTTGTCCGTCACGTCCTCTTTCGTCAGTCTCATGCTTTTCCCGGCGTTGTCCGCCTTTCCCCATATCGGGTTTCCTGTGGCATACGAGCCGTTCCATCCGCCTTTCGCCTTGATGCCCAAGGCATTCAGCACATAGTCAGCCGCAAGCAGGTTGCCTGTCTTCACATCCGGTATAGGGGATGACGTGGAATCTCTCGCCACCTCTACGTTGTGCTTGAGTTTCTTCGCCATGATGCCTTCGGAGATGTTGTGGAAGACGACGCCGCACATTCCGCCGCCCGAAGCGGGGAGTCCTCTTTTCTTCAGGCAGACGATGCAGGTGTATTCCGGGTTCTCGTAGGGGAAGTATCCGCAGAATGACAGCCAGTATCTCACGGTTCCGGACTTGTACGATCCGTTTTCGTCTGCAATCTGCGCCGTGCCGGTCTTTCCCGCCACTTTGAACGATTTGCTGCCAGCCTTCTTTCCCAATCCTCTCGACACCACGCCTTCGAGGATGGCCTGTATCTTCCGCAGCGGCTCGTCATGGCAGATTTTCTCTATGAGGCAGACGGGTTCGTATGTTTTCACCGTGACGCCGTCTTTCTGTATCTCCTTTACGAATCTCGGCTGCATGAAGCGCCCGTTGTTGGCGATGGCGTTGTAGAAGGCTACGGTGAAGATTGGCGGAATCTGTGTCTCGTAGCCTATCGACATCCACGGCAGCGTCGTCTTCGACCAGTTGAGGTATTGTCCGTTCTTCGCCCGTTTCGGCTTTCGCACGATGGCGTGTTTCTGCGAGCCGATGAAGGGGAGGTCGAAGTCTATGCCGAGGCCGAGGCTGTGTATTCGCTCTACGAATTTCTCTGGCTTGTCGTGGTAGGCGCGGTCTATGAGGCGGCTCACGCCGATGTTGCTGCTGACGTGCAGCACCTCCGGCACAGAGAGCGTGCCGTAGCCTCCGCGTCGCCAGTTGTGGTCGCGCATCTCGCGGCCGTACATGGGCCACACTCCGCCGCCCGTCTCTATGTTGTAGCGTGCGGTGGTGTCTATCACGCCGTCTTCGAGGGCGGCGAGGATTGACGCCGTCTTGAAGACAGAGCCGGGCTCTACGAGGTCAGAGACGGCGTTGTTCTTCACCTCGCGGTATGTGTAGCCGCCTTTGCCGTCGCTGACGCGCGACATGTTGACCAGCGCCTTTATGTCGCCCGTCTTCGTCTCCATGACGATGGCGACGCCCAGCTCGCCGTTTATTTCCTTCAGCTCGTCGATAACGGCTTTCTCAGCGAGGTCCTGCATGTTGACGTCGAGCGTGGTGACGATGTCCGCGCCGTCAACCGGCTCCTTTATCATGATGTCGAGATAGCGCGAGAGCACCTTTCGCCTGTTGATAAGCCCTTTCTCGCCGCGCAGCACAGAATCGTAGTAAAGCTCCAGGCCGAAGCGTGCCGAGTCTATCTCGCCGTACATCTGCCCGATGGTGCGCGAGGCGAGCGAGCCGTTCGGCATCGTGCGGGCGTTGAATTTCTCGAAGTGGAAGCCGCTCTTGTTCTTGTTCAGGCGGAAGATAGGCAGCTCTTTCACCTCGGCATAGACAGAATAGCTGACACGCTTGTTCCAGATGGGCCAGTGGCGGCTGCCGACAAAGGTCTCGCCCTTCTTGTTCGTATAGGTCTTCTCCCTGCCTTCGCGCAGATGGCGCCTGAACTCCTCCGCGCTCTTCTGCGGGAAAATCTGGCTCAGGCCGTAGCAGATAGAATCCTCTTTCTCCGCCCATAGCGTGTCGGTCTTCGTCTCTGCCATGGCCCTGAAGTCGATATAGAGCTTGTATTCCGGCAGGCTCGACGCGAGCAGCTTGTAGTCGCAGCTCAGTATGTTTCCGCGGGCGGGCGCCACCGGCACGCTGTCTGCCTTCAGACGGTCGGCGACCTGCATCCAGTAGTCGCGTTTGAATGTCATGATATATGTGGCTCTGACCACCACCACAAAGAACGAAATGACGAACACCCAGGCTATGATACGGTATCGTCGCATCGAATCTTTCTCGTTGAACTTGCTCATTTTCCTGTTTTCCTTTTTGCGTCGTTCGGCATTGTACCCTTTATTCCTTCACCTCTATGATATAAGGCGGCTGGTCGGCAATCTTCAGCACACTGTCCTTGTTGTTCTTCAGCATCTCCAGCACGCGGCTCTGGCGCGATTTCTCCGTGAGCTTGCTCGATGTCGAGAGAGCCTTGTATTTCATGTCCTGCAGCTCGGTGCGCA
>CALZMB010000043.1 GCA_945788485.1 uncultured bacterium
AACAGCGGGCCGGCGCACAGCCAATACCAGCGGTGCAGCGGGTCGGGACCCGGGCCATAGACCATCAGCATCCGCCCGACAAACGATGTCACGCAAAGCAGCACAACGCCGACGGTGAACACCATTGGCAGGAGATGCACCATCTTCAGCGTGCCGGGATGACGTTTCGTAAGGTTTATGCGTGCTATGCCGCTGTTATACACCTGCCGCCAGAACTTGCGGAAGTCGGTGCGGCGCTTGTGCCACACCCAGGCTTCAGGAAAGAATGCCGTCTTATATAAACGCTCAACCAAGCGGTATGAGAAATCGATGTCTTCGCCGAAGCGCATGGCGGAGAACCCGCCGGTCAGCATGTAAACGTCGCGGCGCACACCCATATTGAAGCTGCGCGGGAAGAACTTGTCCAACTTGCGCTTGCCGCCGCGGATGCCGCCGGTCGTGAAGAATGCCGTCATCGAATAGGATATCGCCTTCTGCGTCTTCGTGAAATCGGGATGCGCCCTGTCGGGACCTCCGAAGGCATCTGCCTCTTCTGCCTCCAACGAACGGCTGACCGACGCGATATAATCCTCCGGCAACACGACATCCGAATCAAGGATGATGAGATAACGCCCGACAGCATGCTCCGCACCGAAGTTGCGGCTCTGACCGGGACCGGAGTTTTCCTTCTGGTAATATCTGAGGTCGAGCTTCGACATGTATCTCAAACACACATTACCACAATCTATCGTCGAGCCGTCTTCGACTATGATGACCTCAAAGTCTTTCTCCGTCTGACGGCAGAGACTTTCAAGCAATTCCTCCACCTCGTCAGGACGGTTGAACACTGGGACAATAATGCTGTATTTGAGCCTGCTCTCAATTGCCATGATGCTGACTTGCGTTTTAGGTTTTACGAAAACCGACGGCATTAAGCCGTCGGATGGGTTGATTTATGCCTCTTCATGTAGATATGTGACACGCCGGTTATTCCTTCACGCGCTGCACATAGCTGCCGTCGCGTGTGTCAACAATGATTTTGTCTCCTTCTTTGCAGAAGAGAGGCACCATCACTGTGCTGCCGGTTTCGACAGTCGCCTTTGTCAAGGTGTTGGTCGCTGTGTTGCCTTTTGCGCCCGGCTCCATGTATGTGATTTCGAGCGTTGTCTTTACCGGCATCTCGGCTGTGAGGATAGTGTCGGTAGAAGCGTCTGACACAACTTCCACAATGTCACCCTCTTTCATGTATTCGCCGCCGACAACCATGGTGCGGTCGATGTTCACCTGGTCGAAGGTCTCCTGGTTCATGAACACAGCATCAGAGCCGTCCATATAGAGGAACTGGTAGGGGCGGTGCTCTACGCGAACATCCTCAAGCGCCTCGCCGATGTTGAAACGCTTCTCTATAACATATCCTGAGACAACGTCCTTCAGCTTTGTACGCATAAAAGTGTTTCCCTTTCCTGGCTTTACGTGCAGGAACTCTACTACAACGAGCAGTTTACCGTCCAGACGGATGACGGTTCCATTCTTGATGTCTTGTGATTTAATCATCGGATTTTTTATTGTTTATGTTTAGTTCTCGATAAGCAGGTGTGCAGTATATAAATATAATGTATATGTCGGAAAAACACCTGGCATTTTGTGAAATACGCTGCAAAGGTACTATATTTTTATTAAAAAACACTTATTTTTCAAGGAAAAATGCGTGATTTCTTGCTTATTTAAAAAAAATTATGTACTTTTGCATCCCGAATTGTGGAAATAAAACAAAATCAAGTATAAAACGAATATGAAAAGAACATTCCAGCCACACAACCGCCGCCGCGTGAACAAGCATGGTTTCCGTGAGCGTATGAAGACCAAGAACGGTCGTCGCGTACTTGCTTCTCGCCGTGCACACGGACGTAAGAAACTCACTGTTTCTGACGAGAACCACGGCAAGTAAGCTTCTCGATATGCATCATCCGTCCGTAGATGGCGGATGTGACGAGAGCACACATACGCACACAACGTGCGGACAGGCAGCAGGAGACAAGTCTTCGGGCTGCTTTTTTTGTTTGTATATGGTTTATGACGTGGGCAAGAACACACTTGCCGCGACAGGACGAGCCGCATCTCATGCACACGCCAAGATGCGCTATGACATCATACAGACACTGTGTAGAGACACGACTTTGTTGCAGGAACTTTGCGGAGCTTGCCTTCTTCCTCGAAGAGGGCAAGCTCTTTTCGTGCGCAATAGTCGGTGGCGCCCGTCAGATGCTTGTAGGCGGAGACTGTGACGATGACATCGGCAGGGCGGACGCCATTTGCATCTGCCTGCTTATGGACATATTCGTAGAGCGACACCCAACGGTCGTCGGTGGTGATGCTCCGGCGCTGCTTCTCGCCTTTAACCTGGCGAATCTCAACATCGCCAAGCTCGCCGCGCAGCTCCTTCGCCGCTTTGAAACGGATGCCCTTTATCCGTATGTCCTGCGTGCGCACTTCGTCAAAGTCTTTCACATTGTCCTTGCCCAAGGCGAGACGCAGCGAGAAAGAGCCGAAGCCGTCAAGAGTGACACTCCGTCCCTCGCCAAGCGCCTGCCCGATGATGCGGAGAGCGTCGTCAAGAACAGCGGCAGAGACCGCGCCGTAGTGCTTTATGAGTTTAGCTTTCAAGTCTTCTGACGTGAAAGGCAGAGACTCTACCTGTATCGGGTAAACATCTCCAGTCAGAGATGTCTTCATCAGTTTGTATCGTATCATAATGGTGGAATGGGCAGAATGTTTTCTGTTCTCTGCCTGCAATATGCAAAATTAACATTTTATGCTTGAATACCAAAACTTTCAAGCGTTTTTTCTCTCACCGGCTTGCACTTTTTTATCTTCGACAGCAAGCGGAACAACTTTTGACTGCTATCATACGAACTTTTGACTGCTACCATACGAACTTTTGACTGCTACCATACGAACTTTTGACTGCAATCATACGGCCACAAGACGTTACCTTTAACACCGCCAACAAGAGCCGTTAGCACCACCAACAAGAGCATTTAGCGCCACCAACAAGAGCATTTGGCATCGCAACGCTATGTGCAGAAGAAAGTCATTCCCCTTCTTCACGCCGTCCGTTCACGGGAAAAAGCGTCTCAATAATTCTATTCGCGTAATCTCTGCTGGTGGGTAATCCCGCTGCCCTCATTATTCTTCTGCCTCTGGCACTCTGATTTATACTGAAGAGGGGTCTTCCCGAAATGCTTCACGAAAAGAGAATGGAAATGGGTTCTGGACGAGAAGCCGCACTCGAAGGCTATGGCTTCTATCGTCTTGTTGTCTTCGTCGGCAAGCATACGTTTCGCGTCAACCATGCGGAGACCGTTCAGCCAGTTGCGGAACGTGGTGTCCAGCACCTCGTTGAAATAGCGCGAGAGGTATTTCTGGTTGGTGCCTATCTCTTTCGCAAGCTGCATGATGGTCAGGTTCTGTTGCAGATGCTTCCGTTCGCCCACCCATTTCGCGAGTTTCTCTGAATAGTCATAACTGTGTCGCGACTGCATTTCAACGTACAGGTATGGAGCGACGAATATCCCGTAAACAAGGATGATGTCAACAACGCCACAAACACTATCACAGACAACACCACCATCTACATCAGAAAGGTTGAGCTGATCGGCAACTTCCACAACAAGGGCACACTCCGCCTCTACGACGGTACATGGAAACATGACAAGGGCGATTACTCTAACCTCGTGTTTGAAGGCGAGGGACAGCTGGCAAAGGCAGTCCTTGATGGTCTCAAAGGCAATGATGCTTCAAAAGAGATTGACCTCCTTGTGGGCAAGAGTATGGAAGACGGCGAGATGCTCACGCCGGAAGCAATCGACAACTTCGTCATGGTTATGCCAAACACCACATTCTACATCCAGATTACATACGATGTAGTGACCATCGACCCGACCAACCCGAAGAACAACTCTACTGTGACTAACGTCATCAAATCTACAGACGCCGTCGCAGCTGTCAATCCGACTGACTTCGCAGGCTCGGCAGCAGATGCCACCGCAAAAGGCAAGTTCACGCTCGAAGCAGGAAAGGCTTACAACTTCCACCTCAACCTCGGCATGACAACTGTCAAGTTCGACGCAACAGTGACTGCTTGGGATGTCACAACTGGCGAAGTTGCTCTCCCAGAGAACAACCCTAACCCAGCACCGTAATTCCATAACATACAAAGGCAAGAGGGTGTGTCAAAAGTACCTGACACACCCTCGCCTTTGTTTTTTCTGCCAGCCTGGTTTTTGTGTTTACCGTCCTCTTGCCTCCTATACAAAAAAAGCAGGGCAACAAGATGCTGCCCTGCGTGAGAGTTAAAAACCTTAAAGTAGATTCATCATTCTGCAATCAGGTCGTTGTAGTCAGTTTCCTTGTTAGGAATAGCCCACTGCCATCTGGTGTACTCATTAGCCTTGATGGTGATGGCGAATGTAGAGTGGAAGCTGCCCGGGCTTGCAAGACCCTTTGACACTTCGAGCTTCTTGCGCACGATATCCTTGTTCCAGCGCTTGAAGTCTGTCCAGTCGAAGCCTTCGCCGAAGAAGTCGAAACGACGGTAGGTCGTCACCTCGTCAAGAAGCTCCGCGCCAGTCTTTGAAGACTTGGTGTAGCTTGCGTCAAAGCGCTTTGTCACGTCATACAGCAGCTGCTGCGCCTCTGCATCCTTGCCGAGATGGCAGTCAGCCTCTGCCTCAATGTAGTACATCTCTGATGCACGGAAGAGATTGAAGGAGCCGCCGCCAGGCATGAACGCTGCACGGAGCTTGAACTGCATATAGCCGAAGATGTATGACGTGCTATATACATAGCCTGATTCCTTGCCGCGTGTAAACATTGTGCCCTTTGTCGTGCGTCCGGCAGAGTTCATTTCCTTGAACTCTTTATCTGACTGAGGCACGAGATAGAGGTTGCGGCGAACATCGGTTGCAGGAATCTTGTCAATCAGCTCTTTAGAGATGGCAAACGGATAACTGCGGCAGATACTTGCAGAAGAGTTGGCACCGATGTAAGCGAAATAGCTGTAATAGTAGAGTGTCTGGTCTTCTGCCTCATAAACGCCCCACATCCATTCGCTGTTCGGAGCGTTGAAGCCTGCTGCATATTCTTCAGCACTCATAAGCTTGTAGCCGGCACGAGCCTTGGCTGCACACTCAGCTGCTGTAGCCCAGTCTTCACGATAGAGAGCGGCACGTGCCTTGACAGCGTATGCTACACTGAGGTCAGGAAGATAGAACTCATTTGCTCCACGCTTGCCCTCAGACTTGCCGAAGAGAGCGATAGCATCATCAATGTCCTTGTAGATCTGGGCGAAAGTCTCACCAAGAGTTGACAATGGCATGTCAAGAGTCTCGACAGGATTCGTTGAATTGATTCTTAACACAACACCATTTGCGGCACCGTTTTCAGAATCACACCAGCGGACAGAATACAACGTGGCGAGACGATAGAATGCATAAGCACGATAAGTCAAAGCCTGTCCCTTAATGAAAGCCTTGTCAGAGTCTGTTCCTGTTGCTGCATCAACATTGTCAATCACTTGATTTACGTTCCCGATGATTTTGTAATAGTAGTACCAAGGGTAATAGCCATAGCTTGATGTCTTGCTATTTTTATATGTAGCGAGGTTATTGATAATGGATGACCAGCCTGTCAGATTGCATTTCTGAGTATCGTTGCCGGTGTAGTTATTGTACCAGTTCATTATCGTACCCTCACCGTTCATGCCTTGCGAGCTGAGATACTGCTGCGTCATCATCTTGGCAACGCCGTTGAGTGCAAGAGCGCAGTTCTCTGTTGTGGAGAATGCAGTGGATGTAGAAACCTGGTCATTCGGCACAGTATCAAGATAATCGCTGCTGCACGAAGCAAACATCATTGCAGATGCTGCCGTGAAAATCAATATATACTTTTTCATGATTGTATGCGTTTTTTTGATTAGAACTTAACATTAAGACCGACAGAGAACACACGCGGTGTCACGAGATAGTTATACTGCGTGCCGTTGAAGGTCTGCTGCGGGTTCATGCCCTTGCGTGCTGTCTTTGTAAAGAGGTTCTCGCATGTCACATTAACTGAAACGCCCTGAAGCTGCACCTTGTTCACAAGGCTCTTAGGAAGCTGATAACCGATATTGAGGTTCTTCAGGCAGAGATAGCTTGCTGATGTGAGCCAGCGCGAGCTGGTGGCATTCACCTGTGAGCTGAGGTTGTAGTTGAGAACCGGTACGTCGCCTGACCATATCGCGCTTGTCTCTGTTGCATCATCCACAGTCCATGACTTCAATGCGTCAGCATGGAACGAGGAAGGAGCAGAACCTGCCTGCATCAGTGACTGGTAGTTATAGTCTATCACCTTGCCGCCAATCTGATATGTGAAGAGCGCGTTGAGAGAGAGCTGCTTCCATGTCACACCAAGGTTGAAGCTTCCATAGACAGGAGCGATGGCAGAACCGTGGAACTCTTTCTTTGCGTAATTGGTAACATAAGAGTATGGCTTGCCGTCTATGACTACGACATTCTCAAGGCCAGAGCCGGTAATCGCTGTTGCGACATACTCTCCTGCTTCGTCAACGTCCCAGTTGCCGTACTTCACTCCGTCAAGCTCGAAGCGATAGCTCTTTCCCTGAGCGTCGCCGTCATTGAACTTGTAGAGAGAATATCCGTTCTTAGAATCAACGCCCTCGTAGGTATATACATAGAAGTCATAACGCGAACGGCCCTCGACGATGTACTTTGTCCCGTCAATGATTCCGTCCTTGTTCTGCTCAGGAAGTGTCACTACCTTATTCTTTATATAGGTAAGGTTAGCGCCTACGTTCACTCTCCAGTCCTTGTCTTTATAGACATCAACGTCCGTTGAAATCTCGAAGCCGCGGTTAGAGATGGTACCGAGGTTCTTTGTCACTACAGACTCTGCAGAGCTGCTTGTGGTTCCGCCAGCTGAGAGCGGAAGATATACATCAAAGAGGAGATCCTTGTTGCGCTTGTCAAAGTACTCAAGGTTGATGTTCCAACGGTTGAAGAGACGGCCTTCGAGAGCGATGCCCCATGACTGGCCTGTCTCCCACTTGAGGTCTTTGTTAGGGAACTGCGTGAGATAGAGTGCTCCTTGGTTGGCGTTCTGCTCCAATGAGTAGAGAGCCTGATAGGCATAATAGCCTGCGCCTGCGTCGTTGCCGACCTCACCGTAGTCAGCGCGGAGTTTCAAGTAGTCAATCCACTTGTAGTCCTTCATGAACTGCTCGTTGGAAATAATCCAGTTAGCTCCGATGGACCAGAATGTACCCCAGCGCGAATCCTTGTGGAATCGTGAAGAGCCGTCGCGGCGAATGCTTGCCTCCACATTGTAAAGGTCTGCGTAGTTGTAGCGTACACGGCCGAGGTAAGACTCGGTCTTGTATTCATAGTCAGAGCCGTCGAGAGATGTGATGCTTGTGAAGTTGGTGAAGTTGCCCCAGCCCGGCATAATCTCGTTTGTCTTGTAGCCATAGAGATAGTTGTACTCGTTCGAATAGTTCTCATGGCCGACAAGAGCATCGACTGCATGGCTGCCGAACTCATGAGCCCATGTCAGCTGCTGCTGGAACGTGTAGTTCTTGTAGCTGTACTCCTCACGCTTTGCGCGGCCTAAAGAACCTTTGCCGTCACCGATGATGGCACTGTTGTAGGTGTAGTTGCGGCTGTTGCGTGTATTGAGGTTGCCTTTGACAATGGCATTGAAGCCGTAAGGGAGGTTCAGCTCGATATAGGCTGTAGCATTCAATGTGTTGCGGACTGTCTTGTCATAGTTCAGCTCATTCTCATAGAACACGTGACGGTCAACATACTGGTTGCGGGTGTTGATGATATTACCCTCCTCGTCAATGTATGAACCCGGGTCAAACTGCTTGTTGCCGTTCTTGTCGAGGATATACTCGCCGGTCGTCACGTCATGGAGGTGTACAGGATAGACAGGGGCGATGTTGCGGGCGTACATGAACACGTTGGTGTAGCTGGCATCAGAAGCACCGTTCGTATTCTTCAGGTTCTGATGGCTGGCATTCATCTGCAAGCCGGTCTTGAACCATGAGACAGGACGTACATTGACAGCCATGCTGCCTGCGAAACGCTCGAAGCCGGAGTCTTTCAGATAGCCGTTCTCGTCGAGATAGCCGGCAGAGAAGCGATAGTCAGCCTTTTCGTTGCTGCCGTTGGCATTGATGTTGTACTCCTGACGGTAGCCGGCACGAACGCCGAAATCGTACCAGTCGAGGTCGTCAGCATAGCCCGGAAGGATGCTTGCGTCAGCAACCATCTTGCCGTTCTCTGTGAACAGGCCGTCGTTAGGCTTGTTGAAGATGTTGAGATAGACGATGTCGTCAATGACATTCTTTGAAGCGTATGCAGCAGCCGTTGCTGCATCTTCTCCGTTGCTGGACATTCTTGAGTTGCGGAGGTTCTGCCATTCAAGCTCCATCCACTGACGTGCGTCAGCGCGGTCATACTCTGGCACGCCACGGCTGTAAGTACCCTGCTTGATGTCGAGAGAGACATTCAGCTTGCCCATCTTGCCTTTCTTGGATGTGATGAGAATCACGCCGTTAGATGCGCGGTTGCCGTAGAGAGCGGCAGAAGCGGCATCCTTCAGCACTGAGATAGACTCGATGTCGGCTGGGTTCAGGTCGGAGATGTTGCCGCCGAAAGGCACGCCGTCAAGCACATATAGCGGTGATGACGAACCGTTGACGGTGCCGATGCCACGGATGCGGATTGACGGGTCGGAGCCAGGAGCACCATAGGTGCTGTTGACCTGCACACCTGCGACGGTGCCCTCAAGAGCTGACGTAACACTTGATGTCGGACGCATCTCAATAGCATCGCTCTTCACTGACTGGATAGCACCCGTCAAAGAGGTCTTCTTCTGCGTACCGTAGGCTACGACAACGACTTCCTCCAAACCGGCTGCGTCAATGTCAAGGTCTGTACGGACATTCTGACCAGACTTTACAATGCGAGAAATCATACCTACATAGGAAATCTCAAGGCGAGAACCCACCGAAGGTACACTGATAGAATACTTTCCATCGACATCCGTGACAACTCCCTTGCTCGTGCCAAGGAGCTTCACCGAGGCACCTGCGATTGGAAGACCGTCCTCCGAACTGATGACAACACCACTGGCTGTCGTCTGGGCCCATGCGCTGACTGTCATTATCAGGCATAGAGTCATTAAAGTTAGAATTCTTCTCATACGTTTTATTTTTTATTGGTTAATAATATATATATTTCTATGTGCTCTTTGCATGCAATCAACTTGAAGCGTCAGGCACCTCTTTGTCTCACATCTAAAGAAAGGTAAAGTCATTATATGTAAACAGGTGACAGCGACTAACCTTGTCACTCATTTACCATAACACCTAATGCCTTTCGACTTCACGTCGGAGATATGCGGCTTATGCGATACCTTTCACTCAACAGTGATTGGTCAAACATATAATGACTTTACACTATTCTTAAAAGGTCTCCTTATAACAATCTTTAAACTATTTCGTTCATGATTAATTGTTAAAAGTAATATATCTACTATTGCTTAACTTGTGTTTTTTACGTTACAGTTTTTTTCATGTATTATTATATTTTATATTGCAAAGATAAACATTTCTTGTTAACAAACAAAAAAAAAAAAAAGAGATGTTAATAGTACCTGCGTAAATATTTGTTTTTTTAGCATTTTCGCCCTCTTTATAAACACATTTTCACACTTATACAATAAAACACGTTCTTATTTCTCCACCCTCGTCCCGATCTCGCTCGTATTGCATCCTCTCCCCTCCTCTTCCTTTCTCTTGCCACTGTTCTCCCCACGGTTCAGCCGTGGGGCATCCATGCACACACAAAAAAAACAAAAGGTCTCGCTGTCTTCACGACAGCAAGACCTTCTGCGGTGTGTACGAGGCTCGAACTCGTGACCTCCAGCGTGACAGGCTGGCATTCTAACCTACTGAACTAACACACCTCAATTTCATTGCAAATGACCTGACTCCCTCTGCGGTGTGTACGAGGCTCGAACTCGTGACCTCCAGCGTGACAGGCTGGCATTCTAACCTACTGAACTAACACACCTCAATTTCATTGCAAATGACCTGACTCCCTCTGCGGTGTGTACGAGGCTCGAACTCGTGACCTCCAGCGTGACAGGCTGGCATTCTAACCTACTGAACTAACACACCTTTTAGCGTCGTTTGTCATTAGCGGGTGCAAAGGTAGTCATTTTTTCTCATTCCCACAACTTTCTTTACATATTTTCACAAAAAAAGTTGCATTAGCACAGCATCTTCATGGCTACCACCTACAAAAAGCCAATCTTTCAGACACAAACCGTCACTGAATCCTTGCGCACGCAACATCTGAAGCGATGCCTCGTTTGACAACGGGACAACGGCGTATATCTGATGCAGGCAGAGAATGTCGCGCGCATAATCCGTAATCTTGCCTATAGCCTCCATCGCATACCCATGGTGACGGAATTCACTCTTTACCACAATGCCCAGCTCTGCACGGCGGTGGAGGGGAGAGAAATTGAAAAGGTCGATAAGGCCAACAGCCGACGCCCCTCCACCTCGTGATGCATTGTCAACCTCTATAACATATCTCACCTGCTCATCTTTATATATGTCTCCTGCGTTATTCGCAACATAATCACGCAGGTGATATGCCGACAAGGGCGCCGTCTGCGAACTCAGCCACCACATCGACATGTCGTTCTCTATCGTATAGAGGAAATCAAGATCTTCGGGTTCTAAAGCTCTGAGGCGCATCGCGACTGGGTGGGGACAATGAATACCAATGATATTGCCAGGATGATGGCAAGATAGCCGAAGCCGGCTTTCACAAACTCATAATAGAACACGCTGTTCAGCAGCATCGGCACGAAAAGCAGCAACATACGCAACACGGACATCTTCTGCAGTCCCTGCTCGCCATGCGAAGTGACATACTGCCGCACAACAGAGAATTTCAACAATCGCAACGCAAGCGGTATTGCACATACCGTGACGAGCTGCATCAACGTCATGACGATAAACTCCGCCTCTGCATTGCCGCACCATGCGCCTTCAAGCAGCACATTTGATTCATAAAGCGCTATGAGCAAAAGCTCAAGTGCTATACCTATATAAAATAATGTCTTCAGTCTTTTCGCTAAACTTTTCATGTCGTTCTGAAGTTATTTCCGTTACTGTCGTTTTTCCGTTATTCTCGTTATAATCGATATTATCGTTATAATCGTTATTCTCGATATTATCGTTGCCTGCCGTCCATGTCATATTCACGTTCTTCCGTCCATAGCGCGCTCCCGTTTCCTGGACAAACGCCCCGGACTTGAGCGCGCCCTCAGCACCTATCTCACCTCTGTCCGGTTCAGAATCGACCTTCCGAGTGTCACCTCGTCAGTATATTCCAGCTCATCGCCG
>CALZMB010000044.1 GCA_945788485.1 uncultured bacterium
GGACCTCCAGATTATGAGTCTGTTGCTCTAACCAACTGAGCTACAAGTCCGAAACCACATAGTGGTTGCCGCAATGGTTGAATTGCGGTGCAAAGTTACTACATTTTTCTGTTTCCACCAAATATTTTATTTGTTTTTTTTCATTTGCATACAAAAAAGCGAGGTGGAGAGCGGCAAGAAAAATGGTTTAATGTTTGGTGTATTAGGATATTATTTGTAACTTTGCGACTGATATCTGTTCAAGCGGACAACAAATTCACAACATATCTATAATATATATGAGACACATTCTGGTTTTTCTGTTCTGCACTCTGAGTGCAGCGTTGTGGGCTGACGATTTTGCTCTCGGAGCAGACATCAGCTGGTGTACAGAGATGGAGACGAAAGGGCATAAGTTGCGCAACTTCAATGGCGAGGAGCGTGAGTGTACGGCTCTGATGCGTGAGTTGGGCATGAATGCCATACGGCTTCGCGTATGGGTGGACCCTTCTAAGCACGACAACTGGTGCGACAAGAATGATGTCCTTGTCAAGGCTCTGCGCGCAAAGCGTCTCGGCATGGACATCATGGTGGATTTCCACTACAGCGACTGGTGGGCTGACCCTGCGAAGCAGAACATCCCGAAGTCATGGGAGAAGCTGTCTTATAAGAAGATGTGCAAGGCTTTGGCTGCCCATACGGAGGAGGTTCTGACTTTCCTTCGCGACAACGGCATCACGCCACGCTGGGTACAGGTGGGCAACGAGACGAGCAACGGCATGCTGTGGTCGGTGAAGTGCGACCCCGTCACTGGATGGGAGATAAAGGACGATCAGGGCAACACCACCATCACAAAGTCGATGGGGCATGTAGAGCATAACCCGGAGCAGTATGCGGGCTTCATCCGTGCGGGCTACGACGCGGTGAAGAAGGTGTGTCCTGATGCTATCGTCATCGTGCATCTCGACAACGGTTTCGACGCCTCGCTCTACAATCATAATCTCGACATCGTGAAGCAGTATGGTGGCAAATGGGACATGATAGGCATGTCGCTCTATCCGTATTGGGCAATGGAGGCGAAGAAAGAGCCTAACGCGTGGGTCACCATCTCTGACTGCATGAAGAACATCCGTCAGGTGTCGAAGAAATACGACTGTGACGTGATGATTGTGGAAACTGGCTTTGAGGTTGACGAGAGCCGCCCGTGGGTGATGGCGATGGGCAGGGAGCAGTATGCCGACATCATACGCCGCGCCAAGAACGAGACGGGCGGCCGCTGCAAAGGTGTCTTCTATTGGGAGCCGGAGTGTCAGCCGTCGCAATACAAGCTCGGCGCGTTTGGCTCTGACGGACGTCCTACGGACATCATGCGCGCCCTTGCCGACGTGAATGTTGCGCAGGGTCTGAGGCACTACGACCGTCCTGTCGTCGAGATAAAGACGACGGAGGGCGACATCTATGTCGAGCTGATGAACGAGACGCCGATACACCGCGACGCTTTCTTGCGCATCACAGATTTGTGCGCCTTCGACAGTGTGCTCTTCCATCGCGTGATAAAGGATTTCATGATACAGTTCGGCGACCCGACGACAAAGAACGCTCCTCCCACATCGGTTGAGCATCCGAGCGAGTTGCTTGGCGGGGGCGACTTCCTCACGGCAGACGGACAGACCTCTATGCCTGCGGAGATTCTCTATCCGCTGTTCTTCCACAAGCGTGGCGCGCTGGCTGGTGCACGCGAGCCTGACGACGTGAACCCTGAGAAGCGCAGCTCGTCGTCGCAGTTCTATATCATATGGGGCAAATGGCCTGCTGTCTCTGGCCGTGCGCCCTACGCTGAACTGTTAGGCTACTACAAGGAGTATCAGCAGCCTGGCACTCCATGGCTTGACGCGGGCTACACCGTCTTCGGGCAGGTGATGGACGGTTTTGACACCGTCAACCGCATACAGCGCAGCCAGACCGACAGCAACGACCGTCCCGTGAAGGATGTCCGCATCCTCTCGATGAAACGTGTCGCCGTACCTAACCTCTGATTGTGGAGGCAGGAATAAAGGATACCTTGCTGACAAGCATCGTCAGTGGTTTGTAAAGCTCGCCGAGCGTACATAAAAAGAGTGGCATGATACTTTGGTGAAAATGAAACCATGTATCATGCCACTCTTTTTATGGTGGGTTCAATAAATGCGCTTTGTCAGATTTTGAGATTGTTTTTGAGGACAAACTGAAAGTTGCAGAGCGTTTCTGTCCCCCGGGAAACGTTTCGGACCCCCGGGAAACGGGGGAACCGAATACTGTCTATGTGTGTACTGCCATACAGGCAGGTCGCAGGTCCTCCGTGGAGTTCCGTGCCCGTCCGTGTGATTGGATGTTATTCTGCCACGAGATAGATTACGCGGCTTGACCAGTCAACCAGCTTGCTCCATTCGAGGTCATGGCTGTAAGGCATTTCCAGGCCGTGCGCCATGAGATAGCTGCCGGTATATACCTTGCCTTCGGCGGGGAGAGGAGACTTGTCTATTCTGTTCAGTTCGTGAACCTTGTATTTCTTCTCCGGGTCGAGACCTCGCATTTTTATTATCGGGAAGTGCTCGTTTTTGAAACATTCGAGTTTATACCAGTAGAAGACGGCTTTCTCTTTGTTCTCGGCGACATACATCAGCGACGCGAGGTTGTCTCCGTTGTAAGGCGAGTGCAGGCGGTAGAGGTCTCCAAACTGCACCACAGGGCGTATCATCTTATAGTCGCTGATTGCCTGTCGGCATAGTGTCTTCTCCTCGTCGGTCATGTTCTTCGGCTGTATCTCCATGCCCAGTCTTCCTGACATGGCTACGTCGCATCTGAATTTCATTGATGTGGTGCGGAAGACGGCATGGTTTGGCACGGCAGAGATATGGCTTGCCATTGCGATGGCAGGGAAGAAATATGATGTTCCCCACTGCATGTAGATGCGTTGCAGAGCGTCTGTGTTGTCCGACACCCAGAACTCGTCGAAGTACGGCAGCAGTCCGTAGTTCGCCCTTCCTCCGCCCGATGCGCAGTCCTGTATGACGACATCCGGGTATTTCTCTCTGATGCGCTGGCACGTCTTTATCAGTCCGTCGTGGTATGCGATATAGAGATGGCTCTGGTTGTCAGCAGAGAGATATTGCGAGCCGTGGTTCATCACTGGTGCGTTAGCGTCCCATTTTATGTATGCTATCTCGGGATATTTTGTCAGCAGTTCGTCAACGACGTTGAATACGAAGTCCTGCACCTTCGGGTTTGCCATGTCGAGCACGAGCTGCGTCCCTCCGCGTCCTTTGACAGGTTCTCTTTGCGGAGCTTTTATTATCCAGTCTGGATGTTTCTCGTAGAGTTCGGATGTCGTGTTTGTCATCTCCGGCTCAATCCAGATGCCGAACTTCACTCCGTTCTTTCGTGCGTCACGCAGCAGTCCGTCTATTCCTTCCGGCAGTTTCCGTGTATCAACCACCCAGTCTCCGAGGCTGGAGTTGTCGGTGAGGCGCGGGTATTTGTCTCCGAACCATCCGTCGTCCATGACGAATAGTTCTCCTCCCATCGACTTTATGTCCGCCATCATCTGGTCCATGCCCTTCTGGTTGATGTCGAAATACACTCCTTCCCATGAGTTTAGCAGAATCATACGCTCTGCATTGCCATGCCGCAGCTGATAGCGTCGTGCCCAGCGGTGGTAGGCGCGTGATGCTCCAGACAATCCTTCGTCAGAGAAGGTGTATGCGACATGCGGTGTGGCGAGTGTCTTTCCGCGCTGCAGATGATATTCTGAGTTCTCCGGTGCTATGCCTGCGAGGAAGTGGTGATACTCGTCCTCGCCGGTATCTACGGTCACGTTGAAGTTTCCGGAATACATCAGTGCCGCGCCGATGACATCCCCTTCGTTCTCTTTCGGTTTCCCTTCGAGGCTGAACATCACCTCCTGTCGGTCCGTTGTGGCGTTGCGCAGTCCGTCGCGGTTCTTTATCCTTAGCATCCCGTTCTGCAGTTTCTGCTCTGTCAGCTGTGCCTCTGCCGCCCACGAGCCATGGAAATGGCTTATCCACACGTCGCCTCGGCGTATGGGCATGGCAGACGACATGAACTGCGTCAGCGTCACTGTCTTCTTCTCGTTGTTCGTTATCTCCGTCCATGCTTCAATGATATCGACGTCTTTGTAGGCGAGGAAGAACAGTTTCACCACTATGGGATAGACGGGGTCTGAGAGTGTTACGGCGAGCTGCTGTCCCTTGCGCTGCGCGCTGTTGGGTGCTGTGTCTGTGATGTCTGTCACCTCGAAGTCTTTGCAGACGAGTTGTGTTGAGAGGTTTCCGTCGGCATGCCGCATGGCGAACGCCGCCTCTCCCTGTATGTGTGTCGCGCCGTAGGCGGGATAGATTTCTAAGCTGCTCCAGTTTGCTGTGGTAGGTGCTGGCAGCACACTGATATCATGCGCTGTGAGGCGCGTGCCGTAATACACGAATTTTGGTTCTTTGCCTTTCTCTATATCGAGCACAAGGGTGTTCGCCGGTGTATGCAGCGCCACATTCTCTGCCGCCGCAGGTATGGCGGTCAGGCACATCACAGCTATCCATGCTGTGCGTAGGATTTGTTTTGTTGTATGGTTCATATTGATTTATAGTTAACGAGTTGACAAGTTGACAAGTTGATAGCTTTTAGTTGATAAGTTGACGAGTGAAACAAGTAAACAAGTTATTTGTTTCTACTGACAATACATTGTACATTAAAATTACCCCTCACTCCCCTATCCTTTCGATGAGTTCGAGGCACATTCTTGAGTTGTGGTACGGGCATTTCCAGAAGCCGGCGTGGTCGTCGTTAGTGTTTATATTGCCTTCCTTGTCGCAGCTCCAGTACCACTCTCCGTGTCTGTAGTCTATGAGGTTGTTCTTTATATATCTCCAGCATCCGATGGCTTTGTCAAGTGCGCGTTTGTCTCCGAAGTGCTGATAGATGTTATAGAAACCCACGACCGCCTCAGCCTGCACCCACCAGTGTCTGTCGTCGTCCGTGTGTCCGGTGTCGATATTTGCCTCGTGTGTCATCGAGCCGTCGCTGTTCAGTCCTTTCTCCGATGCCTTCGCCACCAGTCTGACAATGGGTTCAACACGTTCCAGCACCTCATTGTCTCCAAGCACTATTGCAGCCTCGTGCATCAGCCACGAGCATTCTATGTCGTGTCCGTAGCTCTCTAACCATCCCGCGCCGCGTGTCCAGTCCATTTCGAAGAACAGGTCGAGGTGGTGTGTCTCAGGGTTCAGTATTTTGTCTGTGAAGATGTCGATGAGGTTTCTCAGTGCCACCTCCACCTTCGCCTTGTTGTTGATGTTCACCTCTCTGCCTGCCTGTTCCATCTCTGTCAGGCAGCGGAAGAAGTTTGTATATGGCTCAATGATGTGCAGGTGTGTGTTCTGCGATTTCGGATAGTTCGCGTCGAGTTCAGAGAGCCTCATGTCGGCTATCTCTCCCCATTGCCTTGTCTGCGCCTCGATATATCCGTTATACACTATGTCGAGCGAGTGGTCTTCTATGATATTGAAGAGGTTGAAGCAAATCTGCAGGGTTTCTTCCTTCTCTTCTTCGCTGACCTTGCTGTCGTTCATCGTAGCGCGCACAAACTCGCTCATGCCGTAGAGCATGAAGCCGATGGCATAGAACTGCTTTTTCGTGTCTGCCGGCTTTCCGTCGTATGTCACTGCCCAGTATGTGCCTCCATAGACAGGGTCGATGAAGTGTTGCATGATATAGTCTTTCGCCCTTTTCGCCGCGGCGAGGTATTGTGGTTTGCGCAACACGCGGTATGCCGCGGCGAACGACCATAGGATTCGTGCATTGAGTATGCCGCCCTTATTTGCCGTCTTCACCAGCATCCCGTCGCCGCGCATCTGTCCGTAGAAGCCGCCGTTTTCGTTATCCTGCATATTGTCTAACCAGAAGGCGAGGATGTTCTCTTCAACGGTGTTCAGCATCTCGTTCCGCAGCGTCTGTAGTGTCTCTTTCATATTATTGATAAAAGGATAAGGTGGAGTTTATTTCTTTATCGGATAGACGTAAGCGAGTATGGTCATGATGACCGCGATGAAAGCGGGGAATAGCGAGAAGAGCACCCATATCATCGTGCGCACCGATTCTGTCACAGATGCTGGGTCGATGCTCTCGTTGCCCATCTCGTCAGCAATCATCGTTGCTCCTGCGATGCCGAGCAGCAGTGCTATTAGCGAGCCGGAGACAGCTCCGCCGAACTTCTGCGCCATCGTGCCTGACGAGAAAATCAGTCCGGTTGATGATGTGCCGAAGGTCTCTGTCGCATAGTCTGCCACGTCAGCATACATCGACCACAAGAGCGGCGAATAGATTCCCACGCCAACAGATGTCAGCACCACAAGGGCTATCATCAGCCATATCGACGCCGGTGTCATCGGTATGAAGAAGAATGCGACGGAGAGGACGAGGCAAATCACCGACGCCCAGATGAACGCCATGCGCTTCGAGCCTACCCATGCCGTGAACTTCGGCGAGAGGCCTCCGAAGATCATGCACGTCACTTCGCCAAACGCCATGAAGACGGTGTAGTTGATAATCAGGCTGCCGATGGTGATGTCGCCGCCCATGCAGTATTGGAAGATATACGCCGCTACGGCGTAGCGGAAGCCGTTGAAGAAGTTTGTGCAGATGCCGATGGAGGTCAGCAAGAGCCACGGCTTGTTCTTGAAGAGGTTGGCGAACTGCCTGAACGAGAATTTCTCTGCCCTCACCTGCTTCACCCTCTCGCGTGTCAGCAGTCCGCAGGCGAGTGTCATCGCCGCGGCGAGGATGCCGAAGCCGGCTCCGAGCACAGCATACTGATGTGCATCAGAGCCGCCCACCATCTTCTGCAGATAGGGGAAGGAGAGCAGCGTGACGAAGCCCATGGCGTATGCGCCCACCATGCGGTACGACGAGAACTCGTTCTTCTCGTTGTCATCCTCTGTCATCACGCCGAGCAGCGAGCCGTAGGGCACGTTCACTGCCGTATAGACCACCATCATCAGCAGATAGAAGACGTATGCATAGACGCGCTTCGCCACGGGTCCGAAGTCTGGCGTGTAGAGCAGCAGCGCGAAGATCAGTCCGAAGGGTATCGCCCCGAAGATGAGCCAGGGGCGGTAGATGCCCCATCGCGACTGTGTGCGGTCGGCGAGGCTGCCCATCAGCGGGTCGGTCACCACGTCGAACATACGCGCGATGAGCATCAGTGCCGCCGTGTCGGCAAGCGAAAGTCCGAAGACATTTGTGAAGTAGAAGGGGAAGGCGATAGACATGATCTTCCATGTTATGCCTCCCGATGCGGCATCGCCGAGGGCGTAGCCTATCTTTTCTTTTATTGAAGCCATAATATATAAATAGGTGTAGGTGAGCTGCTTCGATTACAATGCTTTGTTCTTCGCCACGAGAGCCTTTATCGTCTCTACGGAGGCAGCGGTGAACAGTCCGTCCTGCGGTGTGTTCATGCAGTAGTCCGCGAGTCTGCCGACGGTTGATTCCGCCACATGCATACGGGTGTCAGACGAGGCGTAGTATATCAGCACGCGGTCGTTGTCGCCGTGCACGCCGTCCGCCGCGTCTCCGTCGGCAATCCATCCGTTTGCGAACGCTACGTTCATCACGTCACCGACATACTCCTCTCCCTCCGGCACGAGGAAATATCCTCCGGGCTGTGCCGTCACCCGTGTCGGGTCGTCGAGAGCCGTCATATACATATACAGCACATATCTCAGTCCAGAGGCGCAGCCTCTCACGCCATGTGCGAGGTGCAGCCATCCGTGGCGTGTCTTGATGGGGTGCGGCCCCTCGCCGTTCTTCACCTCCATGATGGTGTGGTAGTGGCGCGCGTTGATGATCTTCTCCTCCTTCACCTCCGCGTGCTCTATGTCATCTACAAGCGCCCATCCTATGCCGCCGCCCGAGCCGGTGTCGATGAATCCGTCCTGCGGACGTGTGTAGAACGCGTATTTCCCCTCCACGAACTCCGGGTGCAGCACCACGTTTCTCTGCTGTGACTTCGTCTTCAGGTCTGGCAGCCGCTGCCATGTCTTCAGGTCTTTCGTGCGTGCTATGGCAGCTGTCGCTGTTGCGGCAGAGAGGTCGGCGGGCTTGCTGTCGTCGTGCCGCTCGGCGCAGAACACTCCGTATATCCATCCGTCCTCATGCTGCGTGAGGCGCATGTCATAGATGTTTGTCGCCGGCACCACATCCTCCGGCATGGTGATTGGCTCGTCCCAGAAGCGGAAGTTGTCGATGCCGTTGGGCGATTCCGCTACGGCGAAGAACGACTTGCGGTCGGCGCCCTCCACCCTCACGACGAGCAGGTATTTCCCGTCGAGCTTTATCGCGCCAGAATTGAGGGTGGCGTTCATCATGATGCGCTGCATGAAATATGGGTTGTCCTTCTCAGAGAAGTCATACCGCCATTCGAGTGGCGTATGCTCTGCCGTGATGATAGGATAGACGTATTTCTCATATATTCCGTTGCCCCAGTCTTTCTTTACATTGGGGCGTGTGAGCAGCTCTTCGTGACGGGCACGCACGGCTGCGACTTTCTTTTCAAAATCTGTTGACATGGTTTTTTAGTTGACAAGTGAAACAAGTGAAACAAGTTGACGAGTTGACAAGTTGACGAGTTGACGAGTTGTTTGCATTGGTTGACGTTACGAACGTTATGAACGATAAGAACGACAAGAACGATAATAACGACAAAATTAAAACAGCCCTCTTTATTTCCTTATATCCTTACAGAACAAGAAGCGTTTGTCTTTCGCCCACGCCTTGAAGTCGTCGGCTGTTGTCGCAGCGGGCGAAGCTCCGAAATGGTCTTTGCTGTAGTTGCGCCACGGGAGGAAATAGAGCACAGGATATTTCTCTATGACAGGCTTGAACACCCTCTGCCACCATGTGGCATCGGGCGAGTTCTGGAATCCGCATTCTGTCACGGCGAGCAGCTTGCCGTGTTTCTTCGCGATGTTGTCGAGCAGCTTTAGGTCAGCGTCGAACTGCTTCACGAAGTCCTCCTCCGTGCCCCATTGGTAGGCGTCCTCGCCTATGACATCCACGCGTTCGTCGCCGGGATAGCGCGCCATCCACGCCTCTTCTGTCCAGTTGCCTTGCAGGTTAGGCGAATACGCCCATACGATGCTCTCTTTCAGCGAGGCGTTGACATAGTCCTGCGTCATGTCCCACAGCGCGTGGAACTCTTTGTCCGTGCAGTTCTTCTGTCCCCACCAGAACCACGAGCCGTTGTTCTCGTGCCATGGACGTAAGATGACTGGGATATTGTTTCCGCGGCTGTCTTTCAGCGAGGCGAGGAAGTCGGTGACGCGTTTCAGCCATACGACAAACTGCGGGTGGCACTCTCCGCCGGGTATGATGGCAGCGACGGTGTGCTTCGGGTCTGGCACGCGTGCCGCCATCTCGTCCTGGTTGATGCGTTTCAAGGCTTGCGTCGCCTCGGCATACGCCTTCAGGTCGTTCTCTATCCATGCCGTTGTGGCGAGCATCGGGTTGCGCGGATGCCACGAGATGGTGATGATGCCGCCGCGTGCATGGTGGTCGATGATTGCCTGACGGATGCGCGTGAAAGGCACGGAATCGAGGTTCTTCATGTCTCCACGCTCTATGCCGCCGAGGTCGAAGCCCATGACGGCGGGATAGTCGCCCACCAGCTCGCGGGTGTCAGAGCGTCCCTCGTCCCAGTCCCATGTGATGCCATAGAACGTGTCGTCCTGATGACCGTACATATACCCGCGCTTCTGTATCTTCGCCAAACGCTCCAACAGTTGCTGACGGGGCGTTTTCTTTGCGGCGTACGAGACGACAGCGGCAGGCAACAACACTGCCAGCAAAAGCATCAATAGTGTGATTCTTTTCATAATAATCTTCATTGATTGACGGTAAATAGTTAGTTCTGCGTGCAAAATTACTATTATATTATATACTTGCCTTTGCAAAAATTATCAGAAGATTGTACTGACAATGATACATCATCATTCGCGCATGGTTTTCACAACATTCGGATAAGAAAAGGCAAGGTCTATGTACATCAAGCAGCAACGCGGTCGGCATGTTTCACAACAAGCCGACCGCGTAATGGTTGATATTCCACAGGCAGACAGATGGCGTTGCTCTTCACAGAGTTTGCCTCCGTGTGTCATTGCCTGTATCTTAGAAACTACTATTAGGTTTATAAATAAAACTACTCTTGTCCATACCGGCAAGCAGGGGATGACACCCCGCGTGCCTTTTCGTGATTCAATAGTACGGGCTGTCCTCAAACAGCTTCAGTACTTTGTCTGAGCGTGAGAGGATTTCTAAGTCATCCTCATCGTCCTCATCGTCCCACGAATCGAACGATGTGCCTTTGGTCACCTGGACATCTGTTCCTGTCCCGCTGCTGGAATACAATATCTGGATGTCAGATGATATGGTGATGGCATCCATTTGAGGTGTTGTATATGTTTTCTTGTTGGGTTGCATAGTGTTACTGTTTTTTTATGTCCTGCGGCTGTTTTGAAGAAGACAGCCGCAGGATATATTTATAAACTGTTTCTGTTCTCTCAGTCAGGCTGTCATCTCACAACGATTTTCTTTCCGTTGCAGATATACATTCCCGGAGCAGCCGGTTTGCTGATGCGCACGCCCTGCATGTTATACCATACGGCGTTCTTCATATCCACATCAGCATTGTCTGTCACCTTCTCAATGCCCGTCGTAGTGTTGTCGTCGAGTTCATCTTCGTCAAACACCATTCTGAAGCAGTATGCCTTTGTCGATACGACAGACTCGGTAGCATTATATTCGAAAGTGTATGTATCTTCATCATAACGTGACGGGTTGAGTTCTGTGTCGATAGAGAGGTAAGAATAGTTCTTCTTTGTAGCAGTGCCAGCGAACGGTTTCCAGAACCCGAGCGGCACGTCAGACATCACCCTGCTGCCCTCAAACTTAAATCTATAAGAGAAGAAATAGTTGTATTTTGTTTTGCTATCTTCTCCTGTAACCACAGGATCTACAGTTCCTGCCTCTTTGTAGCAGTCAACGAGGTAGTTTGTCTCTGTGTTTGCGAGTTTCTTTGCATAATCATCCGGACATACGGGGAATGCGATGCTCTTGCTGCGAGCGAGGAGGTTCGGGTTGCTAAGAATCACAGGGCAGTGAGCGGGGATGTATCCTTCCGTCAGTTCTTTGAGATAAACCTTTCCGTTTCCTACCTTCGCAGCATAGTATGCCTTAATGCCGTACGGGAGGATGAGGGCGCAGTCATCGGAGAGTGTTCTCCAGCCGCCGTAGTTGTGTACGGTTTCGACTGAGGCATTTTCAGAATCC
>CALZMB010000045.1 GCA_945788485.1 uncultured bacterium
CCTATTTCCTGAGTGCGAAGAAGCACTCAGTAAATCAGAGACGGGCACCATGCAACGTCGTAACTTCACCTTCTACGACACATGACACGCCCTATTTCCTGAGTGCGAAGAAGCACTCAGCAGACTTGTCCTTGGACCCACTGACCTTCGGGAAGTAAATCAAAGATGAATTGAATATTCAAGATAACAACATGGAAGAAACAAAGCTTCACTCCTCCCCTATCCTCCCTCCCGCGTGGATGAGTGCCATCCCGTTTGCCACACTCATCGCGATGCTCTCTGTCACCATCGTGGTGTTTGGCAGCGATGCCCTTGCCGGTCCGTCACAGATAGCTCTCCTCACTGCCACAGCTGTCTGCGCTCTCCTTGGCATGTCGTATTGCAAAGTGTCGTGGCGCGACATCGAGCAGAATATCGAGGGGAAGGTGCATGAGACTACCGTCTCCATCTACATTCTGCTTGTCATCGGCATGCTCTCCGGGTCATGGATGATCAGCGGCATTGTCCCGACACTCATCTGCTATGGCATACAGATTATCCATCCCGCTGTGTTCCTTGCTTCTGCCTGTGTCATCAGTGCCGTCATCTCTCTCATGACGGGTTCGTCATGGACAACAATAGCGACCATCGGACTTGCCCTGCTTGGCATCGGCAGAGCCTTGGGCTTCGACGACGGCTGGACGGCTGGCGCAATCATCTCGGGCGCATATTTCGGAGACAAGGTGTCTCCTCTCAGCGACACCACTGTGCTCGCCTCTTCTGTCAGCGGCACGCCTCTCTTCACGCACATCAGATACATGATGCTGACCACGGGACCCACGATTTTCATCACGCTTGTCATCTTCTCTCTTGCCGGACTGTGGATGGGCACAGACACTATGAGCGACACCTCACAATATGTCGCAGCCTTAGAAAACACGTTCACCGTCACGCCCTGGCTCCTTCTCGTCCCCGTCGCTACAGGCTTCATGATATACAAGAAAGTGCCGTCGCTCATCGTACTCTTCATCTCCGCTCTCCTCGCCACTCTAATGGCATTGTTCTTCCAGCCCGACATTCTGATGCAGGTGGCAGGTGTTGACAGCAAGACGACATCTCCCGACGCGCTCACCATCTTCAAAGGCATTGTGCTCACCCTCAGCTCATCCACCCAGGTAGAGACCGGTGTGCCTCTTTTCAACGACCTTGTCTCCACACGCGGCATGGCAGGTATGCTCAACACGGTGTGGCTCATTCTCTCTGCCATGATTTTCGGCGGTGCTATGTCTGCTTGCGGAATGTTGCGCAGTTTCCTCTATGCTGTCACTCGTCGTTTGGTGAAAACGCGCCTCGGACTTGTTTCTGCCACTGTGCTTAACGGCATCTGCATGAATCTCATGACGGGCGATCAGTATATCTCTATCATTCTCTCAGCCAATATGTTCAAAGAAGAGTACGAGAAGCAGGGCTATGAGTCCCGCCTTCTGTCCCGTTCGGCAGAAGACGGCGCCACCGTCACCTCCGTCCTCATTCCGTGGAACACCTGCGGCATGACGCAAGCCACTGTTCTTGGTGTTGCCACGCTGACCTATCTCCCCTTCTGCTTCTTCTGCTATCTGTCGCCTCTTATGTCTATCCTCCATGCTGCATTAGGCTGGAAAATCAAGAAGACTCCCTGTCAATCTTCAAATGAGCAATGATATGACCAGACCTGTCACCGGACGTTTTGCCCCCTCGCCCACCGGGCGTATGCATCTCGGCAACATCTACGCCGCCTTGATGGCGTGGCTATCTGCCCGCAGTCAGGGCGGACGCTTCATCCTCCGCATCGAGGACATCGACCCTCAACGTTCGCGTGCCGAATATGCCCGTTTCATTGAAGACGACCTGCACTGGCTCGGCATCGACTGGGACGAGCGTCATGTCCAGAGCGAGCGCTACGACATCTACGAGCAGCATCTCAAGCGTCTGCAAGAGATGTCGCTGACCTATCCCTGCTACTGCACACGGGCGGACATTCTCTCCACGCAGGCTCCCCACGAGAGCGACGGCAGAGTAGTATATCGCGGGACATGTCGTCCTGAAGGTATCGGCACGGTTTCTCTTTCTTCATCCTCTTCTTCCGTTCATCCCTCTTTTTCATGCGGCCGCAAGCCTTCCACACGTATTTTTGTTCCCGACCGTGACATATCGTTCACTGACGGAACCTACGGCCGGCAGACTATCAACCTCGCGCGCCACTGCGGCGATTTCGTCCTCCGCCGTGCCGACGGGGCATGGGCTTATCAGCTTGCCGTTGTCGTTGACGATGCGTTGATGGGTGTCACAGAGGTGGTGCGCGGCAGAGATCTGCTGCTTTCTGTGCCGCAGCAGATGTATCTTCTTTCTCTTCTTGGATATCCCTCTCCCGCTTTCCGCCATATCCCCTTGTTATGCAATACATCTGGCCAACGCTTGTCGAAGCGCGACAAGAGCATGGATATGGCTGTGTTGCGCCAGCGTTTCACACCCGAAGAGTTACTGGGTGTGTTAGCTCACATCATCGGCATCACCGGCGATGCCGCTCCTCTCTCCGCAAACGAGCTACTCTCACGCTTCTCATGGGATGCTCTCGAACTCAAGGAAGACAAATATCTATCCATCTCTGATTTATGAAAGCCGTCATATCACGACTGTCATGAACCAGTCTCTCAACACTTTCATGTATCTGTCCTGGCTGTCGGCACACAGTATGATGACTTGTTTCCCGTTGTTCAGTCGCGGCCCGAGACACATGCCCTCATAGTTTCCGAAGCCGAAGTCAGAGACGTTGAGATGTGTGCGCCATCCAGTTACGAACTGCTTGCCACCTTCTCCGGGCCTTATTCTGAAAATCTTGTTCATCACCCAGCTGCCTATCCCTACCCCCACCATGCGGAACTCGCGTTCGAGCACAAGCAGGGTGCCGTCGCCGAGTGCAGTCAGTTCTGCCACGCCGAAGATATGGTTGTCGTCAACCAAGGGGCTGTCGTCGATTGGTTTGTCGAGGATGTAGGTGTATTTCGCCTTCAGCGAGAGATTGGGCGTGAACGCCATGAGACGCAGCATCAATCCGTTGTCGCCTTTCAGCGGCGCCTCGTTGATAGTGTAGAGCGTGAGGCTTGCGGGGTCGTAGGCAAGGCTTTCTATCGTGCGGTTGAACTCCCCGAGCGTCTTGTATTCGTCAACAAGGACGTTAGCGGTCTTCTCGCCGCTGAGGATATCATATCGTGTGATTTCAGATGTCCCCTCTTTCCCGATATATATCGAGTGGTTCTCGCGGTTATACGCCACAGCCTCCTCGTCTTGGTTCGTCTCTTCAAGTTCTCTGAATCCGCAGTATTCAACATCTGTTATCTTCCCTTCATCGTCGATGTCTATCTGCACGATGTGGTAGCCGCCTTTCTGTGCCTTGTCTGAGACGAGGGCATAGCGGTTGCCGCCGATGTATGCGATGCCGCTGTAGTTGCCGGCGGGGATGTCCTTCGCGTTGTAGTGTTGCATGATGGCGGCATGACGTGAGACATCCGCAGAATCTGTCGGCGAGCCAACAATTCGATACACGTCATCGTCCTGCGCTCCGCCGGTTTGGAGAGCATGTGGCATATAGGCGGTGAGCGTCAACAACGCCACGCCTACGGCGATAAGGACGGAGATGTTGCGTATCTTGTGTGTCATCTGCATATATATGCGAAGTTTTGTTGAATTCTCTTAGTTGACGAGTTGACAAGTTAAATAGTTGACAAGTTGACGAGTTGACAAGTTGACAAGTTATTAGTATTTGAATGGTGAGTTTTGAGCTGACAGAACTATCAACTCGTTTACTCGTCAACTTGTCAACTCGTCAACTTAAAAAATCAACTTGTCAACTAAATGCTGAATGTCATCAGATGACACCCAGTTTGCCGAGTGTGATGAGCAAGGCGTAGCCGAGGATGAGACCTACGGCACCCATTGTCAGGCCCACCTTCATCATATCCTTCTGCTCTATCATGCCTGTGGCGTGAGCGAGGGCGTTAGGAGGCGTGGAGATAGGCAGCACCATAGCCAACGACGCTGACAGGGCGATGCCGATGAGCAGTGGCGATACGCCGCCGTATGGCGCGAGTGTCTGTGTCGCCGCTGTGCCGATGACGGTTAGGATAGGCACAAGGAGAGCGGCGGTAGCGGTGTTAGAGATGAAGTTCGAGAGGATGTAGCACAGCACGCCCGAGCCTATCAGCATCACCACGCCGGGCCATGTGTCGAACGGTATTGTCTCTATGAGGTGTGCCGCAAGGTTGGTGTCTTGCAACGCGAGGCCGAGGGCGAAGCCGCCTGCCACCATCCACAGCACCGACCAGTTGATTTCCTCAAGGTCTTTACGCGTGATGATGCCGCAGGCACAGAACACGCCGACGGGCAGCAGGCCCACGACGTTGGAGTTCACGCCCGTCACTTTGTCTAAAACCCACAGCAATATCGTCACGGCGAAGGTGATATAGACGACTATCGCCTGCCAGTCGTGTTTCGTCTCGCCCTCGATGTTCAGCTCGATGGTTTTCTGTGTGAAGGGGAAGAGCGTACGCAGTATTATCCAGCCGATAAACAGAAGCAGTATGGCAAGCGGGAACATGAACATCATCCATTCGCCGAAGCCGATGCCGAGGTTCAGGCCGCCGCTGTCGTTCAACGCCTTCAGCGCGATGGCATTAGGCGGCGTGCCGATTGGCGTGCCGATGCCGCCGATGTTAGCGCCGATTGGTATGGCGAGGGCAAGGCCTATCTTCCCCTTGCCGCTGGCGGGCAACTGTTTCAGCACCGGGGTGAGGAATGTGAGCATCATGGCGGCAGTGGCGGTGTTTGAGAGGAACATCGAGAAGATGCCGGTCACAAGCAGGAAGCCGAGCAGCACATTCTCCGAACGTGTGCCGAAAGGCGCGAGCATCACCTTGGCGAGCTTCACGTCAAGGCCGGTCTTCGTCGCCGCGATGGCAAGGATGAAACCGCCGATGAAGAGCATGATAATCGGGTCGGCGAAGCAGCCCATGATTTTCTTGTAGCTTATCAGTGTGCCAAGACGCGCCTCGTCATAGTCCGTGAAGAAATACAGGCTCGAGTCCGAGCATGTATATAGCAATATCACGATTATCAACACCGACGTCGCCCACGACGGGATGCCTTCAGTGAGCCACATCAAAGAGGCGAAGACGAAGATGGCGATGGTGCGCTGCTCTGTCAGCGTGAGGTCCGGAATGCCGAATGCCGTTGACGGCAGACACCACAGGATAAGACTAATAAGTGTGACAGAAAGTATTTTCAACGCTTTGATATGCGCCGGGGCTTTAGGCTGGCGCTTCTTTCTGTTGTGATAGAACTCCACAAGGTGGTAGCCCGTGAAACTTTTGAACATAGAAGGTTTTGTGTGTTATGAGTTATTGATTAATGATGTTCGTGCCTGATGATGCCGTTTCCACTATATTATATATAATAAGGTGTAGGCGTAAACGGATGCAAAATTACGAATTATTTTTTATTCAGCATCGTATTGATGCATATTTTTTCAGTTTTCTTACGAAAACGTTTTAATCTGCAACCATTTTTTGAGCCGTCCGAAAGAAAGCACACGAACTTTTGACTGCTATCATACGGTCACAACAAGTATTGTTTGGCATCACAACAAGTACTGTTTGGCACCACCACTTCGTGCCTTTGACATTCTTGACAGACACACTGCAAGCCGCCCAAAGCTACATCCAGCAGCATCGGATGCCCATATAACACAAAACACAAATGCAAGCTGAGCCATTCGACATAGTTAAGAGAGTTAAAAAAACAAGCCGGTTTACAATCTGTGTTATAAAATATTAGTAAATTTGCAGTTATGAATATCGAACGCATAAAAGAAAAGATGTCGCCAGAAAGAGGGCTCGAAGCCACGCTGGGCATGGAATTCCTCTCCACTCCCGACGACGACACGTGCATGGGACGCCTGCATGTTGACCACCGCACCACACAGCCTTACGGCTTTCTCAGCGGCGGAGCGACGTTGGCGTTGGCTGAGACGCTTGCCGGCGTAGGCTCTGCGACGCTGTGTCCCGATGCTGTCTGCGTCGGCATAAATGTCAGCGGGAACCACATCCGCACAGCAACGGAAGGCGAGACGGTCACAGCAACGGCGCGCATCATGCACAAAGGCTCTAAGACACACGTATGGAGCGTGGAGGTGCGCAACGAAGAAGGAAAACTCATCTGCATGGTGAGCGTGACAAATATGGTGCAAGCCACACAGCCGAAAGACCAGCCATGACAGAATCCTACGCTTATTACAGATTGCCTTACGCCGACACCTACACCGTCGTAGAGAGCGGCGAGGCTCCCCGCGAGTTGTCGTCATACAGGATGGTGGGTGAGGACAACGGCTTCATCATTGCCCCATACAGCATCACCGCCCTTACGCCGCTGCTGCTCATACCGGCACACAGCGTGACAGAACGCCCCTTGTCGCCTGACGGCAGGCGACACCATGCGCTGGCATTCGATGCCGACAATGCTGAGATGTGCCTTGCGCCGTCAAGCTGCTATACCGACGCTTTCGCGCATTTCCATAACGCCGTGGCAGCGGGCGAATACAGAAAACTCGTTTTAGCGAGGCGCAAAGCAGTCAGACTGTATGACGACGCCGACCCGCGCCTGCTCTTCGAACGTGCCTGCCGCCTCTTCCCCCGCCTCATGGTGATGCTCTTCCACACCGCCGCCTCTGGCACATGGCTCATCGCATCACCTGAGATTCTGGTAGAAGAACATCACTCATGCTTCCACACCGTAGCCCTTGCCGGCACCATGCCGTTTTGCGGAGGCATGCCGGAATGGAGCGAGAAGAACAAGCGCGAGCAGCATGTGGTGGAGGAGTATATATACAACACCATACATCCGTTGGCTGACGACATCGTCACCGACGGGCCATTCACCATGCGCGCTGGCAACCTCGTGCATCTGCGGACGGATTTCCGCTTCCATCTCTCCAACCGCAACGCCTGCGACACGACAGAGGAGACAGGCGTTAAGAATCTCGGAATGGTGGTTGAAGCGCTCCACCCCACCCCCGCCGTATGCGGGTTGCCAAAGGCGGAGGCCCTGCGTTTCATAGCAAGCCACGAGGGAATGAAGCGCGACTACTACAGCGGCTTCGCCGGTCCCGTAGGCATAAAAGGCGAGACACACCTCTATGTCTCGCTCAGATGCGCACGCCTTGACGGTAATGCCATGACATTCTACGCCGGTGGGGGCATCATGCCCGAGAGCCGTTGCGAAGAAGAATGGATGGAGACAGAAGCAAAGATAAAGACCATAGCCAATGTATTGCAATATCCATAGTGTAAACATTCTCACGGCGCTGCTCGCGGCTCACGGCATACAGCATGTCGTGGTGTGTCCCGGCAGCCGCAACGCGCCGCTTGTGCACAACTTCAGCCAGCACCCCGGCATCACCTGCCATCCTGCTACCGACGAACGCTCGGCGGCTTTCATCGCCTTGGGCTTGCGCACAACAGTCAAGATGCCCGTCGCCGTATGCGTCACAAGCGGCTCGGCTCTGCTCAATGTGCTGCCAGCGGTGGCTGAGGCGACATACCAGAAACAGGGCATCATCGTCATCTCGGCTGACAGGCCGCAGGCGTGGATAGACCAGCTCGACGGGCAGACAATGCCGCAGCACGACGCTCTCGGACGCTTCGCGCCCTTCGCTGTCTCTCTGCCCGATGTACACAACGACGAAGAGCGATGGCTCTGCAACAGGCTCTGCAACGAGGCGCTCATCATGGCTAAACGGCGCGGAGCTGGCTCCGTACACATCAACGTGCCTATCTCAGAGCCACTCTTTGACTTCTCCGTAGAACATCTGCCCGACGAACGTGTCGTCACCGACTGCCATTGGGACTTACACCGGCATAGGACGATGGTCAGCAACGCCGTCTCACGAGCAAAGAGGCCGATGCTCGTCATAGGCCAGATGCAGAAAGACGAGGTGCCAGCCGAAACGGTTGAAAGCCTGCAACAGCTCTGCGTGGTGCTGCACGAACCGCTCTCCGCCGACCTGCGCCAGCCCTCGCTCGTCGAAGAGATGATGTGCGCAATGCCCGGCACTGACAATGCCACCACTCCCGACTGCCTCATCTTCATCGGCGGACACACCATCAGCAAACGCCTGCGGCAGTATATGCGCCGCCTGCCCGATACGACGCAACAGATTGTCGTCAACAACGACGGCAGGCTGACGGACATCTCGCAACACACCACCATGCTCGTCACGGCCCCCGCTGACGCCTTCCTCTCTTATCTCATCCCCGTTCTCTCAGCCTCTTCTGTGTCTGTCTCTTACTTCAATGCATGGCAAAATCTGAGACAGCGTATGGCAGAAAGGCAGGCACGCTTCTGTCCCGGCTTCTCGCAGATGCTGGCGGTGAAACAGTTCGAATCGCTTGTCGATGCTGACAAAGACCTCGTATTCTATGCCAACAGCATGGCGGTACGGTTAGCCGCTGTCTATGCCCGGCATTTCTGCCACTGCAACAGAGGCTTGAACGGCATTGAAGGCTCGTTGAGCGTAGCGGCAGGGGCAGCTTTGGCTTGCGACGCCGCCGAGAAGGACATGGAGGATGAGAAGGCGCTCGTATATTGCGTCATTGGCGACCTCAGCTTCTTCTACGACCAGAACGCTCTATGGCAGAACGCCCTGCCCCGCAACCTGCGCATCATTCTGCTCAACAACAGCGGTGGCGCGATATTCCGCAACTTGCCTCATCTCAAAGACAGTCCTGTCGCCACATCACTCATTGCCGGCGCGCACGACACTTGCGCTGAGGGCGTTTGCCGGCAACACCGTCTGGACTATCTGTCTGCAACCAGCGAACAGTCTCTCGCCGATGGCCTGCGGCAGCTGAGAAGTCATGACAGACAACGCCCCGCCCTCCTCGAAGTCTTCACCGATGCCGATACGGATTCTATAATATATAAAGAGTATCTCCATCAACTCGTCAACTAAATACTATCAACTCATCAACTCGTCAACTCGTCAACTAAATACTATCAACTTGTCAACTTGTCAACTTGTCAACTTGTCAACTATAAAATAACATGAACTGGAAAACAATGCACCCTTTCAAGGAAATCATCCTTGAAGAATACGACGGCATAGCGAAAATCTCTATCAACCGTCCACGCTACCGCAATGCCTTCACACCTCTCACCACAGCCGAGCTGTCACAGGCTTTCTCCATCGTGAGAGAGGCGCAACAGATAAGAGTCGTCATCCTCACTGGCGCGCCGTCGCCACGTCTCGAAGGACAGAGCGAAGACGAATGGCTGCGCACACAAGCGTTCTGCTCTGGCGGCGACATGAACGTGAAAGGCAGAGGCGGATACATCGACAGCGAGGGTGTGCCGAGACTGTCGGTGCTCGACGTGCAGATGCAAATCAGACGGCTGCCTAAACCCGTCATAGCAATGGTCAACGGCTTCGCCATCGGCGGAGGGCATGTGCTCCACCTTGTATGCGACCTCACCATCGCTGCCCACAACGCACGCTTCGGACAGACAGGACCGAAAGTCGGCTCGTTCGATGCCGGCTTCGGGTCAAGCTATCTCGCACGCATCGTCGGACAGAAGAAAGCGCGCGAGATATGGTTCATGTGCCGCCAATATACTGCCGAAGAGGCGGAGAGGATGGGCATGGTGAACAAGGTCGTGCCTCACGCACAACTCGAACAGGAGTGTGTGGCATGGGCGAAACAGATGATGGAGCACTCGCCCTTGGCTCTGCGCATGATAAAGATGGGCTTGAATGCCGAGTTGGATGGTGAAGCCGGAATACAACAGCTTGCGGGCGACTGCACCGCATTATACTACATGCTTGACGAGGCACAGGAAGGCGGTCGCGCCTTCCTTGAGAAACGCAAGCCCGACTGGGGGCAGTTCCCTATGATTCCTTGACCTCACACCCCTTCCGCCCTGCTCTGCCGCCCTGCTCAGCCACTGTGCGATGCGATTCCGTCGCATGGGTTTCACCCTTTCACTACAACCCGCCATGCAAATCAACCTCACCCACAAGACCCTGCATTTCAAGAAGCCCGCAAAGACATCGCGCGGCGCATACACAACGCACGACATCATCCTCGTCAGCATCTCTGACGACGGCTACCAGAAGATTGGGCTTGGCGAGTGCGCTCCGCTGCCCGACCTCTCCGCCGACCGCGCTGCCTACACCCGTCTCTCTGATGTCTCAGCCCTCATCAACGACGCCCTCGCAAGCGACGACTACGCCGAATTCCTCCGCCCCTGCCCTGCCCTCCTCTTTGCTTTAGAGTCCGCCATGTACGACTTCACCAAGAGCCCTATGCTCTACGACACCCCTTTCGCACGTTCCGAGGTGGGCATCCCGACAAACGGACTGGTATGGATGTCGTCCTACGACGATATGCTGCGGCAGGTGAAAGAGAAACTGATGGCGGGCTTCAGATGTATAAAGCTGAAGATTGGCGCTATCGACTGGGACGAGGAGATGCGGCTGCTCGAATTCATACGCTCACGCTTCTCACGCTCCACCGTAGAGCTGCGCGTAGATGCCAACGGCGCGTTCAAGCCAGACGAAGCGATGGCACGGCTGAAACAGTTAGCACGCTACGACCTGCACTCCATCGAACAGCCCATACCGCAACACGCTTGGGACGACATGGCAAGGCTATGCCGCGAATCGCCGGTGCCCATCGCTCTCGACGAAGAACTCATCGGCATAAGCTCTATAAAAGAGAAGCAGCAGATGCTCGACACCATCAAGCCACAGTTCATCGTCGTGAAACCCTCGTTGCATGGCGGCATGTCCGGCAGCATAGAATGGGTGAACGAAGCACAGAAACGCGGCATCGCGTCATGGATGACAAGCGCATTGGAGAGCAATGTCGGGCTGCGCAACATCGCGCTGCTTGCAGCAAAGGTGTATAACATCTCGCCCGCAAACGCCACGCGTATCATGCCCCAAGGACTTGGCACAGGGCTGCTTTACACCGACAACATCGAGATGGATGTCGAGCTCAGAGGCTCGCAGCTCTGGAGATGCGAGGTTGACGAATAGCCACCCCCAGTATTCTTCGGCCAGGTCGAAGAACAAAAAAAAAACCGCCACCGTGACAATAGAACAATTCAAACAAGAGTGGTTCAACGATGCGCCACACGTCATGCTGCACACAAGCGGCAGCACCGGGAAGCCGAAAAGCATCGT
>CALZMB010000046.1 GCA_945788485.1 uncultured bacterium
AAGAAAGGACACAAACTATGAAAGCTTTAGGTTATTTTGGAGCATTCCTCGGTGGGGCTTTGGCCGGTGCCGCTATCGGACTTCTCGTTGCTCCAGAGTCGGGTTCTGACACACGCAAGAAGATTTCTGCAACGCTGAAGGATTTCTGCGAGCGTCACAATGTTGAGTTATCAAAGAAAGAGATGTCTGAACTTGCAGAAGACCTCATCTCTGTAAACGAATAAACGTCTGTGATTTTATCGGGTTGACGCAAAGGCTTTGCGTCAACCCGATTCTGTTTTCACTGCTTCACAAGGTGCCATGAGACGGCCGCCGTAGTACGCTACGCCTTCTTTCCGCCGTCATTTTTCATTTCATCCATCATGTTCAGTAACGATAGAAATATAGAGAAGATAGCGAAGCTTGTCGATCTGCTTAAAGACTATGTCTGTCTGCAGAAAGATTCGATGAAGATTTCGGCAACAGAGAAGCTGATAAAACTGCTGACTGTTTTCATTCTCTCATTAGTGCTGGGGTTTATCATTCTTCTTATCGTTGTCTTCCTCTCGTTTGCCGCAGCGGCTTGGCTTGAGACGATGATGCCGAAAGAGATGGCGTATCTCTCAGTCGCCGCATTCTATGTTTTCATGTTCGCCGTGTTCTATGTCAAGCGCAACTCATGGATACAGCAGCCTCTCGTCAGAATCATCGCCAACATTCTCACATCTGAATAATCCATTTATTCCACACCATGTATCAGACCATCAACGACATCGAGGCAGAGAAGCTGCGTCTTCGTTCTGCTATAAGCGAAAAGGAGAAGGAAATCAGAGAGACGTGGGAAGACATCTTCTATGCTAAAGAAGACACCTCTGTCATGACTCCCACGCAGCGGCTGCTGTCATACGCCAACACCGGGGCGGGCATATTTGACGGCGTGCTGTTCGGCTGGAAATTGTACCGCCGCTTGGGCGGCGCTTTCTCTTTGTTCAGGAAGAAGCGGAAATAGCCTTTTCTTTCATACTGCTCCATTTTCTTCTCCATAATGCCATCATCAACATTCCGTTTCAAACAATTCTCAATACAACAGGAGCGGTCGGCCATGAAGGTCGGCACAGACGGCGTGTTGCTCGGAGCATGGTGCGGCAAAGACATGCACATCATTTCCGCCGCCCCTGACGGCTCGTCATCATGGCGCGCATTCTGTCCCAGACATATTCTCGACATCGGGACGGGTACCGGGCTGATTGCTCTGATGGCAGCACAACGTTTTCCCGAAGCCAGAGTCACCGGCATTGACATCGACGGGTCTGCCATTGAGGAGGCGCGGCAGAATGTCGGGCAGTCTCCGTTTGCTGACCGCATAAGCATCGAGCACCTTTCATTTCAAGATTATCTGCATTCTCATGACACGTCAGCGGAAGATGGCAGCGAACTCTTTTCTGCCTCCTCTGACACCTTCCCCACCCTCTTCGACCTCATTGTGAGCAATCCGCCTTTCTACGACCAGAGCCTTGCGAATCCCGACCCGCAGCGTGCCTTGGCACGCCACACCTCTGCCCTGCCGTTCGGCAAGCTCATAGGAGGTGCCTTCCGGCTACTTGCCTCACACGGCATCTTCTGTGTCATCCTGCCTACGGAGGTGTATAAGTCGTTCTGTTGTGAAGCAACGATAGCAGGGTTTCACCTCATGAAACACACTGCCGTGAAGACAGTAGCGAGGAAACAGCCCCGACGGCATCTTCTCGCATTTGCGAAGATCCCTTCTCTCTTCGACATCTCAGGCGCGGCGATGCACGAAGAGCAATGTCTGTCTGATGCTTCTGGCAACCGCTCGGAATGGTATGCCGGAATCACGAGCGATTTTTATCTTTAGGCAAGTGAGTGGGTATGGTGGGTTCTATAAATGCCCACCGTCCAATTTATGAATATTAAAGGGTTAACGTTTTGCCATCTTTTGGATTCTTTTTGGTTCAAATTGTAAGTCGTATCGGTCACGTAGCCCGCTACGTCAATAGTCTCTTAACCCCCTTCGGTTCCCCCGTTTCCCGGGGGACAGAAACCCTCTCCAACTTTCAATTTGTCCTCAAAAACAATCTCAAAATCTGACAAAGCGCATTTATAGAACCCACCATAATGTGATTCAACCTCGTGTGCTGTCTTTTTCTTGAATCACGAGATGCGATGTGTCGTACATCACTCTGGCATGGTTTCGTCGTATGATGTCGCATCGCAGTCGTTCCCCCGTGGTCTTGTCAATGACTTGGCGTTCAACAATGCCATTGCGGAAGACAACGCCGTCTTAGCGCGTGAAATGTTCGTCGCGTACATTTATATGATATGAAAACCTCAAGGCTTCGGCGGCACGCAGTTCGCCCCGCAGATACTCCCCGTCTGTATATACAGTGATTTGATACGTATTCTTGCTGTCGTTGCGGAAACGGTAATCAAGATAGTTGTACACGATGCTTGTCCCTGTGCCGAAAGGTATCTGCCTGTTGTAGTCGGGGAAGAGGTCCAACCCGTCATGGTGATGATGTTCGACAACGGTGAGGTCAGAGTGCATCACCATCCAATGTATCAGGTTCGTGAACTGGCACAAGCCTCCGCCAACACCCCTCGACGGTCTTCCATGGGCAATTGTAAGCCCTTCTTTATATCCGTGCCGCTCGTCGTCTCTGCCCACTAATTTCCAGAAAGAGAATGTCTCGCCCGGCCTTATCAATATGCCGTTGACTTTCGGTGCTGCAAGCGAGAGGTTCACGGCCTTGTTCTCCTGAAGGGAGAGGTCTGTATTGCCAAGTTTCCGGCGTATCAGCGAGTTGTGTCTATACACCACGACAGGGAGAGTGTCTGACGATTTCGTTTGCGCGAAACGCGTCATCTTCAGTTTGTCCATGATTTTGCGTGACAGGATGCACTTCTCGACAGACAGGCGGAAAGTCCATGGCGATATTTCGCAGAATAGTTTTCGCTTCATGAATATTTGTCGGATGAATTGTGTGGAATATCTCTCCTCCTCAGAAAACGTTTTCCTGCATCACGCATTCTCCGTGTCACGCGTTTGAATGCAGGACGAATACATTATACATTGCTCCCCCACCGCTTTCCGTAAATCACGAAAGCGTGGGGGAGAATTTGTTTTTGCAGGTGTCTAATCCATTGCTATTCTGAATCCGAGTGTGACATGCGCATAGTCTGGCGCTATACGGCTTCGTGTCGATGTGCGGCACTTCGACTTCCGGTCGGCAAACGATCCGCCTTTCGCCACTTTGCTGCCCGACAGCGTGTCTCTTACAAGAGGGTCGGTATAGACGCTGTCCTTATAATCCGCGTAATCGTCAGCCACCCATTCCCACACGTTTCCGGACATGTCATACAGTCCTGCCTCGTTCGCGCCGAACTGTCCGACAGGATGCGGCCGCATATCGCTGTTTGTTGCCATGCAGGCTACGCGGTCGCAGAATTTCGACCCGGCGTAAGGGAGGTTATATCCTCTGCCTGCTCCGCGCGCGGCGAACTCCCATTCCGCTTCTGTCGGCAGACGGAATGCCTTTCCTGTCATTGCGGAGAGTTTTTTCACAAAGCGCTGGCAGTCGTCCCATGTGACATTTGTGACTGGAAGATTCTTCTCGTCGTCACCGCCTTTGTATGCCGACGGGTTGTTGCCCATCACTTTCTCCCATAACTCTTGCGTCACTTCTGTCTGGCTGATATAAAACGCCTTTGTCAGCACCACCTTGTGTGCCGGCTTCTCTGCATAGAAGTCACACTCTGTCTGTTCGGGTGTGCCGCCCATCGTGAACGTCGCGGCTGGAATGAGCACCATCGTTATCTCCTGTCCGTCAACATCAACGGTAGTCGATTCGCCCGGCACGTCATTCTTTGCGCACGACATAAATGTTGCCGCACACGACAGACATGCCATAGCTGCAAGCGCGAGACTTGCCATACTGTGTCTTCTCATTGTACGTTGTTTGTTTTCTTAATCTGGAAGTTGGCACTGTTGTTCAACAGAAATCCGTAACCTGCTGTCGGACAAGCTGTCAACTCGTCAACTTGTCAACTCGTCAACTTGTCAACTCGTCAACTTTAAAATATAATCAATATGATTCGTCGTTCAGAATCTCTTCTGCCGTTATTTCTTTGCTGTCTATCTTCCGCCAAGCGTAGAAGATGTACGCAAGCACAAATGGCACGAGGATGCTGACAACTGCCATCGTGCGCAGCGTGAACTCGCTGCTGCAGCTGTTAGCGATTGTCAGCGAGCTCTGCAGGTCGGCTGTAGAGGGATAGAATGCCGTGCCGTTCCATCCGGCGCACAGCAGGAGGCCTGTCACCACGACTACAACGCCAATGCCGGCAGGCCATATACCGCGGATGTAGGTCTTAGAGAATATCGTCTTGCCTACGCCATAAAGCACTGCCACGACACCGGCAAGGACAGCCAACGCCACATACCACATGTCCAGAAGATTATGCAGGTATTTATACGGCTCGATGACAATCTCGCCGCTCTGCGCATCTACGGCATATCCGTCTTTCACAAGCACATAGACGAGGAATGCGAGGAATGTCAGCAGGAAGACCAGGAAATTGCCTACAAGCCTGACACTCGCCACAGAACGGATGTTCTCGTTAGCGATGTTGTTGATGATGTAAAGGTTGCCCAACACGCGCGAGAGGAAGAGGACGGCGATGCCGAACACGATATTCCACGGATTGCAGAATGCGTCAAGGCCGTGGCTCGCGTTTGCCCATCGGCTGATGACGGGCTGCATCTCGCTGATGATGTTGTTCTTCTCTACGATGAAATTGCTTCCGGTGAAGAAAGTGGCTACGGCAGCGCCGAGCAACAGCGGTGCGAAAACGCCGTTGATGATCAAGAACCACTGATAAGCACGCGGGCCGAAGACATTGCCTATCTTGTTCTGGAACTCATAGCTCACAGCCTGAAGCACGAATGTGAAAAGGATTGCCATCCACAGCCAGTAGGCTCCGCCGAAACTGGTGCTGTAGAACAAGGGGAACGACGCGAAGAACGCCCCGCCGAATGTGACGAGCGTGGTGAAGGTGAACTCCCATTTGCGCCCAGAGGAGTTGACTATCATTCTGCGCTCCATCTCCGTCGCGCCTATCGACAACTGAGAGTTTGCACCCTGTACAAACATCAGGAAAACAAGGATTGCACCCAGCAGAGATACTACAAACCACCAGTAGTGCTGTAAAAATATGTAAGTCATAGTCGTTTTTCTTTTATGGCAGGACTATAAACCCGCCTGATATTTATGATATTGGTGAGTACGAGCCTCATTCCTCCGGGCCTCTCGCTATCTGCTTGCACATGATGCTGATTTCTGCCACAAGCAGGGCAGAGAAGATGAGGATGAAGATGAGAAGCGTCGTCAGCACGCCGCCGGCATGTACATCGCTGACTGCCGTCCATGTAGGCATCATGTCCTGTATCGCCCACGGCTGACGCCCCATCTCTGCGACAATCCATCCCGCCTCGCTGCATATCCATGCCAACGGTATCATCGCCACGGCAAGCATCTGCAGCCAGCGCATCTTCTGGATGTCGTATCTGTAAACGACGAGAAGCATCAAAGCGAAGAATGCAAGGAAGAGCGTGCCAAGGCCCACCATCACTCTGAACGAATAGAAACATACCGGGATGTAAGGCACCAGCTGCTCTGCGTCTTTTATGAAACCGTAGCCGAAATACGGCATGTCCGCCTTCAGACTCTTGGCGAGCGACTGCAGCTGCCGTTTGTCGTCAGACGTGAGAGTCTTCGACGAGGCGAGGCTGCGGTAGGTCTGGAGATTCTCAATGGCACGTTTGCCTATCGCCTGCTTCTCTTTCAACGACAACGCCGTCGTGCCGTCAGGCTTCGTATAGCCTCCCTCCACGATGTCTTTCACTCCGGGCACAAAGCCATGGATGTCGCGCGTGGCAAGGAAAGAGAGCGCGTATGGAGCCGCGATGTGCAGAGGCGGCTCGCCGCCCTTCTGCCATTCGGGCTGCTCAAAAGGATTGACGGCTGCTATGACAGTCAGCGACTGGTCGGTGTCGCCCTCATACAACGCTTCCATCGCAGCCAGCTTCATAGGCTGCGTCTTCGCAACCATATAGGCAGAACCGTCGCCCGTATGCAGCGTAAGCAATATGGCGACAAGGCCGACGATGCCCGCAACCTTTATGCTGCGCAAGGCGAGAGCCACATGACGGCGGCGGAGGAGATACCAGCAGCTGACACCCACAACAAACAACGCTCCCACTATCCATGCCGACGTGACGGTGTGGCAGAACTTGTTGACAGCGAAAGGCGACAGGGCAACGTCAAGAAACGAGGTCATCTCGTTGCGCATAGTGTCCGGATTGAACTCACAGCCTACAGGATACTGCATCCAGCTGTTCGCCACCAATATCCACCAGGCGCTGAAAGTCGCGCCGATGCCCGTAAGCCATGTCGATGCCAGATGGAAACCGCGGCTCACCTTCTTCCAGCCGAAGAACATGACTGCGACAAAGGTGCTCTCCATGAAGAATGCCACAATGCCCTCGATAGCCAACGGCGCGCCGAAGATGTCGCCGACAAACCAAGAATAGTTGCTCCAGTTTGTGCCGAACTCAAACTCAAGCACGATACCCGTAGCTACGCCAATGGCAAAATTGATGCCGAACAGACGCTGCCAGAATTTTGCCGTGACAAGCCAGTCAACACTCTTCGTGCGGTAGTACATGGTTTCCATGATGCCCATAATCAAGGCAAGGCCCAACGTCAACGGCACAAACAGCCAGTGATAGATGGCTGTCACCGCAAACTGCAAACGTGCCCAGTCAACGGCAGACGAATCGATGTTCATCAAAATGTTCAGTAGATGATTCATGCTGTATAAATAATTAAAGTTAATGATTTCAAAAATACCGCGCGTGTCACCGGCGCCCGGAAATCTCCTGCATCACGAAATCCGCCTCCTTGCCCTCCTCGGCATTCGAAGAGAGGAAATTAGGGAAGAAAAGCAGTTTCATCACGACAAGCACGATGAGCAGCTTCAGAAAGATAATCGCCCAAAGAGTGCGGCCCAACGTCATGTTGCGGAAACCGTCAACATACAGGTCTGCCACTCTGCATAGTATGTTCTTGACACTCATGCTTTCATGTTGTTTTTCAATACAGAAGCATCATTCTGCATAAAGTAGGTTTCAGTTGGATACGAAAAAATTTTCTAATCGCAAAATTAAATTAATTTTCCAACACGAACAACTATTTTGAGTGAATTTTTGTTAAGGCGTGTTCTATTCATTCGCTTTGTCATTTTTTTGATTTGTTTTCGACATAAAATTGCAAGTAGAAGAGGGTGTAACGGGGTACGTTAGTCCCAGACAGCACACCCTTTTTCGCAAGACATTGTGATTTCAAATTCGCGAGAGACGCGCAGAAATCTCCGACGAGAACAACGGCAGCGTACAGACGCTGAATTTCGCGTTACACACAACACCCTGTTCTTCAACACGTTACAACAAACACAACGACATAAAATGCTAATTTATTGAAGAAAAACAGGCTGAAAAACGCCCAAAACAGTCTATTTTGCCTCGAAAAACAGTCAATTTCACAATGTAAGATTGACTGTTTTGAGCTGCCAAGTTGACTATTTTGCCTCACAAGGTTGACTATCTTGCCTCGCAAGGTTGACTATCTTGGCACACAAGACACCCAGAACAGCACCCGGACAAGGCAAAAACAGCGTTTACAAATGTTAATTCCAACTTTTCCCGTTGTCAAGATTTTTCACACCATGGCGCGGTTTTTGACGCGGAAGCCATGGCACCACTAAGCCCCGAAGACAGTTCGCATCAAACGCAAGGGGTTGGTTTCTGTTCTTGTTTTTTCTGACTGACGCAGGATTTCACTGTGCTCCATAAGTCTCTGCTCAAAGAGGTCACTTTTAGAAAAAACTCTGTAAAATTGCATTTGGTGTTTGAATCCTCGAAGCAACGACTCGCCTCCATCGGTTAAATATTATTAAAAGATTAAGCGCAAGGCTGCACAATTTGCATATATAGAATAATAATTTGTAACTTTGCATCCGCTTTGTGTACGAAAACGTGCGATACGAACACGCGGAGACGTGAGAAAACCACAGGCACGAGGCGAAAAAGGTCAGAAGATCAAACGAAACACAATATTTAAATAGGTAAAGTCCGCTCGGGCTCAATCAAGATTTTGCACGAAGCAAAACGCCTGACGGAGAAAATCCGCAAATTTCAATACAATTAATTAACACAATGTACGCAATTGTAGAAATCAACGGTCAGCAGTTCAAGGCAGAAGAGGGCAAGAAACTCTTCGTGCAGCACATGAAAGAGGCTGCAGAAGGCCAGGCTGTTGAGTTTGACAGAGTACTGCTCGTAGATGCTGACGGCGCAGTAAAAGTAGGCGCACCAACTGTAGAAGGTGCAAAAGTAACTGCAGAAGTTGTCACTCCTCTCGTTAAAGGTGACAAAGTGATTGTTTTCAAGATGAAGCGCCGCAAGGACTATCGCAAAAAGAACGGTCATCGCCAGCAGTACACAGAAATCGTTATCAAGTCAGTAATCGCTTAAAAAAGGAGGACTAAGAAATGGCTCATAAAAAAGGTGTCGGTAGTTCTAAGAACGGACGTGAATCAGCTTCACAGAGACTTGGTGTGAAAATTTGGGGTGGACAGAAGTGCATCGCAGGCAACATCATCGTGCGCCAGCGCGGCAACAAGCACTTCCCGGGCGAGAATGTAGCTCAGGGTAAAGACGATACGCTTTACGCACTCGTTGATGGTACGGTCAACTTCCACAAAGGAAAGTATGACAAGAGCGTCGTTTCTGTAATTCCAGCAGAAGCATAACATCAACTTTTCACATCCAAACAGTATTTTAAATAATACACTTATTCCAAACAAACATAGTTGTTCCACTCATCTTGCACAAAAGAAGAGTGGAACAACTGCTATCTTATGGACATATCACAACTTTCAAGCATATACAGAAAATCGCCTAACATCAAAGCCGTCAGGCACCTCATGAGCGACAACGCCACGCAGAACATCGCCATGAAGGGGCTGTGCGCATCGGCGGCAGCTATGGTCTTCGCCTCGGCTGCAGCGGGAACGGAAAACGTCATCATGTATATCTTGAACGACGCTGACGATGCGGGATACTTCTTCCACGACATCATACAAATCATCGGAGAAGAAAACGTGCACTTCTTCCCCTCATCATACAAACGCGCCATAAAATACGGACAACGCGACGCCGCAAACGAGGTGCTGCGAACAGAGACACTGTCTGCACTGCATCTATATGTCCAGAACAAGACAAAAACACCAAAGCCTCAGCCGTTGCACATCGTGACATACCCCGACGCAATAGCTGAACTTGTCGTCTCGACAAACACATTCCACAACAACACCATAACACTGAAACTCGGCGAGACGCACGACACGACACAACTCATCGCTACACTGAGAGAAAACGGATTCAAAGAAGTGGACTACGTCTATGAACCAGGGCAGTTCGCACACAGAGGCTCTATCATCGACGTATATTCATACAGCTGCGAGACTCCGTTCAGAATCGATTTCTTCGGTGACGAGATTGACTCCATACGGACATTCGAAGTGGAGACACAACTCTCGTCCGGGAAAAAAGACACCATAGACATCCTATCCGCACTCAGCAACACGGACGAAGAGAAAGTGCCCGTGCTCAACTTCATGCCGCAAGATGCCATCGTGGCATTCAAAGACCTCCAGTTCATCTACGACCGCATCAGCACAATATACGAAGAAGGATTCAGCGCGCAAGCCATAAAAGTGCGCCTCGAGACTGCAACAGAAATGCAGCAAGAAGAAATACTGAAAGAATACAAACGCGAAAAACATATCATCAGCAAAGCCGACTTCACAAAAGCGTTCTCTGATTTCAGGACAATATCCTTCGGACACCGGACATTCTTCGAAACAAAAGCGACAATAACATTCAACACCACAACACAACCGCTCTTCCACAAAAACTTCGACATCGTGGCTGACCAGTTCAATGCCTATATGTCGAAAGGCTACCGCATATTCCTGCTCGCCGACAGCCAGAAACAACAAGAACGACTGAAGGAAATCCTGAAACTCCCCTTCACGCCGATAGACAAGACACTGCACGAAGGATTTATCGACAACGACCTCGAACTCTGCTGCTTCACCGACCATCAGATATTCAACCGGTTCCACAAATACAACCTGCGGTCATACAAAGTAAGAAGCGGGAAAGTGGCGCTCACGCTCAAAGACATCATGCAGTTCAAAGTCGGAGACTATGTCGTACACATTGACCACGGCGTGGGAAAATTCTGCGGACTTGTGCGTATGCCGAACGGCAACTCTTATCAAGAGATGATAAAACTGCAATATCAGCGTGGAGACACCATATACGTATCGATACACACGCTCTACAAAGTATCGAAATACAAATCGCAGGACAACGGAGAACCGCCACGCCTCAGCAATCTCGGCACAGGACAATGGGAACGGCTGAAAGAACGCACCAAGACACGCATCAAAGACATAGCACGCGACCTCATACGCCTCTACTCGAAGCGGAGCCACGAAAAAGGATTCGCATACAGCAAAGACTCTTTCATGCAGAACGAACTCGAAGCGAGCTTCCAATACGAAGACACTCCCGACCAGCTCACCGCCACCAACGATGTCAAGGCTGACATGGAAAAAGAAAAGCCCATGGACAGACTCGTATGCGGAGACGTAGGTTTCGGGAAAACGGAAATTGCCATAAGAGCGGCGTTCAAGGCTGCTGCCGACTCAAAACAAGTGGCGGTCATGGTGCCGACGACAGTGCTTGCATACCAGCACTACCAGACATTCAAAAAACGACTCGCAAACTTCCCCGTGTCCGTTGACTACCTCTCAAGGGCACGGTCAGCAAAACAGACGACAGAACTTCTCAAAAAAATAGAAGAAGGAAAGACTGACATCGTCATCGGCACTCACAAGCTGATCGGGAAAAACGTGAAGTTCAAAGACCTCGGACTGCTTATCATCGACGAAGAGCAGAAATTCGGCGTATCTACAAAAGAGAAACTCAGACAGATGAAAACAAACATCGACACGCTAACGATGTCTGCCACTCCAATACCACGAACCCTGCAGTTCTCACTCGTAGGAGCAAGAGACATGAGCGTCATAAGA